>CAZKJP010000033.1:0-19142 GCA_964553075.1 uncultured Sangeribacter sp.
TATAAAATAACAGATCGTTTTGGTCAGACAAGGTGTTTTAAATGAAAGAGCCGTGGATTGGAATTCAAAAATCCTTGCTTGCTATTGCGCTGCAACTAAATAAAATGTATTTTTGCAAAAGAGGCCAATTTTTATTTTAATCTCACCCATTTGAGTTCTTTACTATGGAAACCGATCATCGCTTATCCCTTAATATCTCAGAGTTTGCCAATCTTCCAGCAGCGGCGCAGCGGAAATATGAACAGTCCCTAAAAGCCTACCGTGATAGCTTCGCGGTAGAGAAGACCGCTCACGACGAAGGTTTTGCAGAAGGCAAAGCCGAAGGAATAGTCGAAGGGATGGAGAAAGGAATGAAAAAAGGGATGGAGAAAGGAATGAAAAAAGGAATGGAGAAAGGAAGATCTTTGGAGAGGGTTGGCATTATTCAATCGATGCGTTCCAAGGGTATGACTGACTCTGAAATTGCAGATTTAACAGGCCTTCCTTTAAGTGAGATAATCGATATTACCAGAGCCAACTGATATTCGCTCTTCTATTTTCATCTGATTAGTTGGCGGTCTTGGTGGTGGAGATTTGCGGTATAGGATAGTTTTTCGTATTTTTGCACTATATTCCCTTGAAAGGGCTTCGCGGATAAGGGAATCCGCGGGCCGAGGAGCCGTAATCACTGCGTTTATCAGGGAAAAGTTAGGTTATGCAAGATATTATCCCACCGGTTGACCGAGAGCTTCTGGCGGCTGAGCTGACCCCGGAGAAATTGCTCAGGATGTCCAACAAAGCCGACAATGAAATATATATAGTAGACGCCTTCAATTCCCCCAATACCATGAGGGAGATAGGACGCCTGCGTGAACTGGCGTTCCGCGAGGCGGGCGGAGGTACGGGGCTCGAACTCGATATTGATGAGTTCGATACAATGCCGGTGCCGTGTCGCCAGCTAATAGTCTGGGATCCGAAAGCCTGCGAGATTATCGGAGGTTACCGCTTCCTGCTTGGGGAAGACATGGAGTTCAACGATGGAATCCCACGCATCGCGACCAGCCACATGTTCCGCTTCTCACCCGAATTTATCCGGGATTACCTTCCGAACACCTTGGAGCTCGGGCGTAGTTTCGTGGCGCCGGAGTATCAGCACACACGCTCCAACCCCAAAGCCCTATACACATTGGATAATCTTTGGGATGGCCTCGGAGCTTTGACAGTAGTCTATCCTCAGATTAAATACCTTTTCGGAAAAGTTACCATGTATCCCGCTTTCGGTCAAGAATGTCGGGATCTGATCTTAGGTTTCCTCCACAAGTACTTCCCGGATCCGGAGCATCTCGTTGAGCCGATCATGCCCCTGGAGACAGAGGCGCGTTCGGAAAAAATACAGCAGATATTTACCGGCAAATCCTTCCGGGAGGATTATAAAATCCTGAACCACCTTGTGCGCGAGCACGACCGCAACATACCCCCCTTGGTAAACGCCTATATGGGGCTTTCTCCGACGATGAGAATGTTCGGTACAGCCATCAACCCCGAATTCGGGGATGTGGAAGAGAGCGGAATTTTCTTCAAGATCTCCGAAATATACGAAGAGAAGAAACGCCGCCATATCGGTACTTATATCCCGAACGGAACTTTTCCGGATGGATCAACAATCACGATGAAAAACTGAAAGAGATGAAAGT
Source organism: uncultured Sangeribacter sp. (assembly GCA_964553075.1). Taxonomy (GTDB): domain Bacteria; phylum Bacteroidota; class Bacteroidia; order Bacteroidales; family Muribaculaceae; genus Lepagella. Next base: position 1,674 of record CAZKJP010000033.1, read on the forward strand.
GGCAGTAACCGGCGCCGACGGTTTTATCGGCTCCCATCTTACAGAAGCGCTCCTTAAGGAAGGGCATGAGGTCAAGGCCCTGGTCCAATATAATTCCTTCAATTTCCGTGGTAACTTAGAAGGGGTCAGCCATCCCCGTCTGGAAATAGTTGCCGGCGATGTCAGAGATCCGGATTTCTGCCGCTCTTTCACCGAAGGCGCGGAGAGAGTATTTCATTTGGCCGCTTTGATAGCTATTCCTTATTCCTACCATGCCCCTGACTCCTATATAGATACAAATGTCAAGGGGACGCTGAACATGCTGCAGGCCGCAAGGGTTAATAATGTAGGTCGCATACTTGTAACCTCCACCTCCGAAGTGTACGGTACAGCCCAATATGTGCCTATAGATGAGAAGCATCCACGGCAGCCCCAGTCTCCCTATTCGGCGTCCAAAATAGGGGCCGATGCGATCGCGCTATCGTTCAAGAATGCTTTCGACCTGCCGGTTACCATAGTGCGTCCATTTAATACGTACGGTCCACGCCAGTCGGCACGGGCTTTTATCCCGACGGTCATTACCCAGATAGCTAACGGCGAACGCCGTATAAAGGTTGGTGACTTGAGCCCTACCCGGGATTTTAATTATGTGTCTGATACCTGCCGAGGGTTTATGGCTATTGCCGATTCCCCGGAAACGGTTGGGCGCGAGATCAATATCGCGACCGGCACTGAGGTCTCTATGCGCGAGACTTTGGACACGATCGCCGATATCATGGGAGCGGAAGTAGAATGGATAGTGGATCCTCAGCGGTTGCGTCCGGCTAATAGTGAAGTCTTCAGGCTATGCGGCGACTCGACGCAGATACGCGAGCTGACCGGATGGCGTCCGGAGGTATCCTTGCGTCAAGGTCTGGAAAAAACCGTAGAATGGTTCCTGAATCCGGAGCATCTACGGGGCTACAAGAGCGACATATATAACCTGTAAAGATATTCGTATAAAGAGATACGTAGGAAGGGAGAAAGAATAGCGGGGGAAGGGCAAAGAATATAGTTGAGTTATCATGGGTACTCAGAGTAAAAAGATTGTGATAATGATGCTCGGCGGAGCACGCCGGGTATCGATGGCGGAATTGCTGAAGAGGGCAGGCCGCGAGATAGGACGAGAGGTTGAGATTATCAGCTATGAACTTCTGGAGCAAGTCCCTATAGCCTTAGAGGCAAAAGTAATCGTAGGGTTGCGTTGGTCTGACCCCAAGGTAGTAGCCGATATCGTACGGGTAGCAAAAGAGCATGAAGTAAACATCATCCTCCCCTTTGTAGACGGAGCCATAGAAGTAGCCTCCAAATGCCGCTCCTATTTGCCCGAGGTTTTTATCCCGGTAAGCGATTTCGATATATCGCGTAAGATGTTTGACAAGGTTGAGGCGGCTAAGGCCTTCAAGGAAGCCGGAATCCCCATTCCGAAGACTTATTCAGTATTGAACGCCGAGATGCCTGCCATTGCCAAACCCCGTCATGGCTCGGCAAGCCGCGGTATCAAGGTCTTCTATAACATTGAGGATCTGATGCATTTGGAGAACCTGCAAGACTATATTGTCCAGGAATATATTGAGGATCGGGAAGAATATACGGTAGACTGTTATGTGACCCAGAAAGGGGAGATCCTGACAATTGTGCCGCGCGCAAGATTGGAAGTAATGGGTGGCGAGGTGACACGCACTATCACCTGCCGCAACTCTACTCTGGACCGTATGAGCCGGGAGGTTATCCAGGCTTTTGACCTAAAAGGTCCGATAACATTGCAATTCCTTCACGATCTTTCTTCCGACCGTTACCTTCTGATGGAGGTTAACCCGAGGTTAGGCGGAGGAGTGATATGCTCGATCTATGCCGGTGCGCCTTTCCCGGCATATCTGCTTAAGGAGATGTTGGGCATAGAGATGAAACCTTGTACTGACTGGGCATACAATACCCTTATGGCCCGTTATCAGAAAGAAGCTATCTTTTTTGAAGAATAACCTTTTTCAGAAATTTGCTGATCCGGTCATTAATTGAGATGCCTTTACCCTCCCTCCGACTGAAAGATGGATAACGCGACATATAACAAAATCATCGAATGGCTACGGGCACACATCCTCCATACCCGTTGGGAGGGGCATGTGTTCGCTGTCGGTGGATGTTGCCGTGACCGCATATTGGGGGAGGAGATCAAGGACATTGACTTAGCAGTAGATCTTCCCAACGGTGGTATTGAATTTGCCGAATGGCTTAAATCCAAAGGTCTACTGAAAGTACGTCCCGTTTTGTTTGAAAAATTCGGAACCGCCCGCATCATACTCAAGGATTTTCCGGATGAGGAAATAGAGTTAGTGCAGACCCGAAAGGAGAAATATACCAAGGAGACCTCACGTTGCCCCGAGGTATGCAGCGGCACCATCGAGGAAGACTGTTTCCGTCGGGATTTTACAGCCAATACGCTCTATTACGATATCTCGCGCGATAAAGACTTAGATATGACCGGCCACGGAATCGAGGATATCCGTAACGGTATTCTGCGCACTCCCTTGGATCCGGATACTACTTTTGATGATGATCCTGTTCGGATACTGCGTTGCCTGCGCTTTGCCTCCCGTTTCGGCTGGGAGATAGAGCCGGAGACCTTGGCTGCCTTGAAACGTAATATCAATCGGCTGGAGATAGTGTCTCGTGAACGCTTTCATACGGAGCTTTCCAAGATGCTGACGAGCGGGGATCCTTACGATGCCATAACACGCCTGGATGAGGTCGGGGCTTTATCCTTTGCCAATCCTCTGTTGAGCGAGTTTATACACAGTAGCGCTCCTGATGGCGAGATACCGGGAGTATGGGATTACCAGAAGGAGAATCTCCGCAACCTGAAGTATCTGCCAAAGGAGCGACGTACGCTCCCCATAGCCTTGGCACTGTTGCTATGCGATCTTGGGAAGATGCGTACCAAGGTTAAGGACCGTAAGGGAGCCATACGTTACCCGGGACATGAGTTGATCGGAAGTAATCAGGTGCGACGGATGCTGCGCTCGATGAAATTTGAGCCGGAGGTAGCGGACGCGGTCTCGTTCCTGATCCTTAACCATCATGCTGGCGGAAGCTGGGGACCGGATGCCGAGGAAATGACTGACAAGGCTCTTCGGACGCTCCAGCAGACTTGTGGCACGCCGGAGCGCATGGAGATGCTGATTGACTTTCTCCTATGTCGGGATCCTGAAAATGAGAGCCGCTACCGCAGGATGGCAGAGCGTAACCGCGAGATGATAGAGGATGGCTCGGATAGTTTCAACTATGCCGCTGCCAAAAGTAAAGGGAAGTCCTCGAATCATAGACGGAGGGATCGCGGAAGCAGATACTCGCGTTACCGGCGTCATAACCGCCAGAAAAAACAATAATCCTTCTTCTCAAAATTCCATAATCATTTACCCGACTCTGTTAGAGTGTTTCCGATCCACTTCCGCCATATCCGACTCTTGGTCCCCTGTCTGGCTATAATATGTATAGGCCTTTCAGGGTGTGTCTCGTCGCGTCATGTCCCGGAAGGGGGGTTGCTCTTGGATCAGGTCAAGATACGTGTTGACTCTACCGCCAACGGGCCGCAGATAGATACCCAGCAGATGGAGGCTTATCTACGCCAGGAGCCGAACCACCGTATGCTGTGGAGTATCAAATTCCGGCTCGGATTCTATAATCTGTCAGGTAACGATACTACAAAGTTCTGGAACCGTTGGGTACGCCGATTGGGAGAACCCCCTGTAGTCTATGACTCCGCTCTTACTGCTGAGAGCGCCGAGCAACTCCGCAAGGTGCTGGTAAATAAGGGTTATCTAAAGGCTGCTGTTAAGGCCGATACCATCCCAAATTACTCTAAGAGAAAGGTAAAGGTAAATTATACCCTATCCCCGGGTGAGGCCTATACCATTGATTCTATAGCTTTTGATATTGCTGATAAGGGAGTAGATTCCTTGATAAGTTCCAATCTGCATCACATGCCGGTCTCAGCCGGGGCGCCTTTGGACAGGAATCTCTTAGAGGAACAGCGGCAGACCATATATGATCTGCTGCGTAATCATGGTTATTTCGCCTTCAAGAAGGAGGATATAACCTTTGTAGCAGATACTACATACGGCTCAACTTCGGCAGATCTTACCATGAAAGTCTCATTGCCGAAAACAAGTTCTCCGGAGGTAGCGGAAAGGATGGGCATAAGACCCGATTTTGACTTATGGCACATCCGGCGCGTGATAGCCGTTACGGATTATGATCCGGCTACAGATCCGGACTTGGGCAATCTTCAGGCCCGCGATACGATAAACTACAAAGGTTTGGAGATCCTTTATGGAGCCAAGGCCTATTTGCGTCCGAAAGTGATATACGAGAATTGCTTCCTCTCGCCGGGTCAGCTTTATACCGAACGCAGTGTAGACCGCACTTATCAGTCGCTTTCACGACTTCAGATACTTAAGTTCATAAATGTGCGCTTGGTGCCGGCCGGTAGAGTAGGGGATACCGGATTGTTGGATGCTTATGTGTTGTTGACGCCGGGTAAACCTATGACCGCCTCGCTTGAATTGGAGGGTACTAATTCTGCCGGAGATCTCGGGGTAGCGGTCGGATTAGGATTCACTCATCGTAATATCGGACGCGGTTCCGAGACCTTGTCCGCGAAACTTACCGGCTCCTACGAAGCCCTTTCCGGGGATTTCAGCCTTGATAACCTTATCCATAACCGTTACATGGAATATGGGGCTGATTTCAGTCTTACTTTCCCCAGATTTGTAGCTCCTTTCCTGACTGAGCGGTTCAAGCGCAATATCAATGCCTCCTCAGGACTAAACATCACTATCAATTACCAAGAGCGACCCGAATATACCCGTATCATATCCACTGCCGGATGGTTCTATAAATGGAGCAACCGTCGTCAGACCTTGCGTCAGACCCTGACTCCGATTGATGTGAATTATGTGTATCTGCCGCGCAGCACCTACGAATTCCTGGATCGTATTGCCCCCGATAACCCACTGTTGCGCTATTCCTACGAGGACCATTTCATAATGCGGATGGGGTATAACCTCTATTATACCAACCGTCGCCAGATGTTGCCCGGTCATAAGGCCGCGCTTAGGGATTTCTTTACCCTCAGGGCTAATGCGGAGGTAGCCGGAAATGTGCTTTTCGGGCTGAGCAATCTCTTCGAGCCAGAGCGTAATTTTACGGAGAATCCATATAAGTTGTTTGGGATACGTTATTCCCAGTATGTGAGATTCGATGGAGACTGGTCCTATCTTAAAGTCGTTGATTGGCGTAATTCCGTTGCTTTCCATATTGGGGGTGGAATTGGAATACCTTATGGCAACTCGACCATCCTTCCTTTTGAAAAACGCTTCTATGGAGGAGGAGCCAATGGAGTACGTGGGTGGGCGGTCCGTACATTGGGTCCCGGCAGTTTCCCGGGTGTCAATTCAGTCAGTGACTTTATAAATCAGTGTGGCGACATACGTCTTGAGTTTAATGCCGAATACCGGGCAAAGCTATTCTGGGTGTTGGAATTGGGAGCGTTTGTGGATGTAGGTAATATCTGGACTATCCGTAGTTACGAGAATCAGCCGGGGGGTGTGTTCCGCTTCAACCGTTTCTATGAGCAATTCGCAGGTGCCTACGGCTTGGGATTGAGGATGGATTTCGATTACTTCTTAATACGCTTTGATTTAGGTATGAAGGCATTCAATCCCGCGAGCGGGGAGCGTCGCTGGCCTTTGGTGCATCCCCAGTGGCATCGCGACTCGGCCTTCCACTTCTCAATCGGTTATCCTTTCTAAGAAGGGGGCTAAGGGAATATCATAATAAACAGTATGGCCGCGATCAGTCAATCGTGGCCATACCAATTATAAGCTATTTTACGAAGGGTTAGAAATCGACCCCCATTGTCACTACAATCGAAGGTTTGGAGCGGATGAAGGAATCCTTTTCTAATTCATTTAGCGGAGTAACCCGGAACTGGGTATGTTTCAGGCGCGAGCTGATGTCGCATCCTATTCCGAGATTGAAGGCGGTCTGTTTGCCGAATCTTATTCCTACGGTAGGCATACAGTATAGGCCCCCTTCGGTTACAGTGCCATACGCATCGTAGTAGTAAATTTGGTCGCCATGTATGAAGTACTGATACTCATCGGCGGGGGTTGACTGACGGTCTATCCCTCCTAATGGGACAGCGAATTTGTAACCGATCTTCAGGTCAACGAACGGTGTTACTGTCCGGTCGATATTGAGCGTCCATCTGAAATCCGCGTAAATGGGGGCGTAGAGTCCCGGTACGTTTCTGTTCAGATAAGAATACGAGTTATAGTAATCGTAAGGATCATTTATTTTCTCCTCAATGTTTATAACAGAGGCTCCAAAGCCGATACCGGCAAAGAGGTAGTCTGTGATTTGATAGCCGCCGGTTACATTGAATCCGAAAAGCCATCCGGATCGCTCGTATGTTCCACCCGGAATAAATCCGGCGTATCCGTCGAAAAATCCTTTCCAAGCCTTGACATTCTCACTTTGAGCAGACATGAGTCCTGGCAAACAGATTGCCAAGGTGAGCAATATATATTTGATTCTCTTCATTGTAGTAATCGTTTAGAAATCGAAACCGAAGTCGAACATCAGGATGCTGCCGGTAGACTTTTTGTAGTCGTATGTTTCAAGGTACTCAAGTCCCTGAGGATTATAGGTGACCTCCTTAGAGCTGAATCTGGTCATGGCAAAAATATTCATACTCAACCCCAAATTGAGACCTACCTTAGATCCAAGGCTGCGGCGTAGGCCGATCGATGGCTGAAGGAAGAAGCCGTTGTCTGTCCTTGTTTGAACCGACAAGTCGTGATATTGAGAACCATAAGATCCCTGAGTGTAGAAGAGATCATAGTCTTGATCCGGGGAGAAATTAAGTTGATACCCTATCTTGAGTCCTATAAAGGGAGACACCCGGTTGCCCAGGCCGAAATCCCATCTGAGATCTACAAACAATGGAATTTGGATGTAGGTTAATGGAACCTCTGAATATTCGTAATAGGTCAGGTTGTTATCTACATACCCATAATCGTAGTCCCAATAGCTGCCATAAACACCGCGTTCCCAGGCGCGCACTCCTATGATGTTCAATCCTGCACCGAGACCGACGTACAGATTGCGGTTTACCTGGTATCCATGGGAAGTGGTGATACCGAACTCCACAGACGGGCGGATGTCGGCGACTTGCACCGGGAAGGTTCCTATCGTCGTCTTGCCTCCGAATCCGAATCCGATGTTCCAGTCGAAGAAACCGCGGTAGCCGCGGTCATGACTTTCCCATCCGGAGCCCATCTTGATTACCATATCGGGCTTAATCTTTCGGGTGGTGGGTTTGAAACCCGGATAAGAAACGATAACTTTCGAGACTTTCACGGGTACGTCGATGCTGAATACGCCGTCGATGTCGGTGTAAGCAACTTCATTGCGGCCCGCGATCTCTACTCTGACTCCGGGCATAGGTTCATTGTTGGAGTCGACTACCTTGCCGGATACGACTCCTTGTGCGAAGGAGGAAAAGCAGGCAGCCAATGTTAGTGTTAACAGTATAAGTATCCTGTTCATGATGTAAGTTGATAATGAAGTACAAAGTTAGCAAAAAAATAGGATATGCGAAATGATTTGTAGGGACATGCCTTCGGCATGTTGGGTCAGTTACGCAAGCCAAAAGTATAGTAGGGACATGCCTTTGGCATGTTTCGTCAGTTAAGCAGGCAGTCGAAACATCGCAAAGCGATGTCCCTACAAAAAAACATAAAGAAAAGTTTGGATAATAAAAGAAATGCTATTAACTTTGCGGTGTGATTATTAACAACGCTTTATTAAAACTTTCAACACCGTGAAATACAAAGGTTCATCATCTGACTTCCTCTCTCACCGCAATGAGTTTATTTACTCTACGTTCCGTCGCATTTACATGAGTTTACCGGTTGACACACCGGTTTACGAGGCTTACCGTTTGACCGCGCAGGTGCCCTCGCCGCGTTTTTGGGTAAGTGACACTCGCGCTGCCATCGTAATCAGCGAGATGGAGCGCGCGGACTTAGCCCGCAAACGAAAGCTATGCCGTGTCCCCGAAATGGACCTGAGTAATCCGAAACGTGCTGCTATGATGCGCAAAGTAATGGCCGGGAGTCCGATATTAGTTCGGACTACACCGGATGAATCCGAAGGTCCGAAAGGCTCTGAAGATGTGGTAAGCAACATGTATCCGGAGCGACGCGAGATGTACTTGGAACTGTATCGCCGATATAAGGAACTGCGGCAGCGCCATCCGACCCGCACGACTGTCCAGCTCATGGCCGACCTGATCTACGACCCGGCTCCCAAATCCTACCTCTCCCCCCACGGTGTCCGCAAAATCGTCCAAGCCCACCGCCGCAACCCGTAGCCTTCAGCGTAGCGGAAGGAGCCACATTGCTCTTCAGATGTGATTAAGGCAAGTCTAATTTATTAATATTGTCTTTCAGTATATCGACTACTACGGAGGAAAAATCTGATTTGTCGTAGATGTCTATGAGGTAAACATCACCGGTTTGCTCAGTCACCATAACGGTATATGTAATGACTCTGGCCCCTCCCGATTTACCTCGGCCTTTTGAGGTAATGGCCATTCGTATTTTCCTGATTCCGGGCGCTATCTCATCACCCTGAAATGGATTGGTCTCTAAAGATTTAGCGAATTCTTTAAAGTCACTTGCAAAGGATCTATACCTTTTCGCGAGTTTCTTGAAGGCTTTTCTGAAGTCCTCGGTTGCTTCTACATTAAAGTTCATTGAGCAATTCGTCTACGGAGTAACCTTTCATTTTGCCTTCACGGATTAACTTGACCTGCTCGATGCCGCGGGAAATCCTTTCTGTGAGAGAATCCTCCTCTGAAATTGGGACTATACGAAATGCACCCACACGGGAAGTAAGTATTATAGACTGCCCTTTACGTGCCTCCTTTAATATTTTGGATTGGTTACTGCGAAATTCGCGTGCTGAAACTACCTGCATATTTTTATTGTTTTTTATTGAGAACGTATTTGGAGCCATAATGGTATCTAAATTCACACTATTTAACATAGTGCGTGAGTGATAAATCAGAGTGGCATTACGGAGACTCGAATACCCTACGGGCATTCGAAAACTATAAATAGATAATTACGGGAGCCCACGGCTCAGCAATACCCGATGGGCATTGCCGGCCGTGGGTTAAACGGAGACCGAAGCCCCCGAAAGGGGCTTCTCCTCGCTACGCGAGGCCGGGACTCGGGCAATGGAAGATGATCGGGCGAGATGGGCAGGGGGCTCTGGGAGGGGCCGGAACTTATGGGGGAGTGGGGTGTTTTATTGATAGGGTAATGTTGGGGGGAGGGGAATATTGGTATGAAGAAATTGGTGATTTTTGATTTGGATGGTACGCTGTTGGATACCATCGCGGATTTGGGTGAGGCCTCGAATTATGCTTTGAGAGAAATGGGTTTCGCTACCCATCCTATTCAGACCTACCGCTTCAAGGTCGGTAACGGAGTGCGCAAGCTCATGGAGCGTGCCCAACCGGACGCAGACCCCGAGACGGTCGACAAACTCCTGCGACTTTTCTTTAAATACTATGACGAGCATTGTACCGACAATACCCGTCCCTATCCCGGCATCCCGGAACTGCTGAAGGAACTGACCGATAGGGGGGTGGCGGTCGCGGTAGCCACCAACAAATATCAGGCAGCAGCCCGTAAGATCATATCCCATTATTTTCCCGATATCCCCTTCGTAGCCGTCATGGGCCAGGTCGATAGCCGTAATCCAAAGCCGGATCCATCTATAGACTTCGCAGTGCTTAACGATTATCCCTGTCCTAAATCAGAGACAGTCCATGTAGGCGACTCCGCAGTGGATATCGAGACCGCTCGCAGAGCCTGTATCGATTCCGTAGGAGTGACCTGGGGATTCCGCCCTCAGATAGAATTGCGTCGCGCCTACGCCACTTATATCATCTCAGAGCCTAAGCAACTCCTTGAAATAGTGGAAAAGAAATAATAACCTTAAGTAGTTGACCTTCCCACAAGGAATTGATTACTCTCGGTAATAGGTGCGCTTAACCCTCGGTGAGACCGAGGTCAAGACTTCGTAGGGGATAGTGCCGAGCGCATCCGCCAAGCGACCTACCGGAGCCGAAGGTCCGAAGATCTCCACCGCGTCTCCAACCTTACAGTCGATCCCCGTAACATCGATCATACAAGCATCCATGCAGATATTGCCGGCCGTGGGTGCTTCCCGCCCATTGACTAAAACTTTGATAGCCCCATTCCCGAAATGGCGGTTCATGCCGTCGGCATAACCAATAGGAAGCGTCGCAATCTTGGAATCCCGTTGTAGGATAGTACGTCGCGCATATCCCACACTCTCTCCAGCCTTCCACTCACGGAGCGAAATAATTACGGTCCTCAAAGTTGAGACCGTAGCAAGTGGCCGCTCCATTTCCGGCGGAAGAGTATTCACACCATATAACCCGATTCCAAGACGTACCATATCATAATCCGCCTCAGGGAAACGCAAGATGCCCGCTGAGTTGAGGATATGGCGTTTGAATGGATGTTTTGAACGGACAGCCAGCCAATCTGTATATCGCTTGAACTTATCCAGCTGCCCGAAGGTATAGTCATCCATATCCGGACAATCAGCAGTAGCAAGATGGGAAAAGACCGAAGAAAGGGTAATGGCATCCTGAGAGTTCAAAATCTCAATGGCCATCGGTAGCTCCTCTTCAATGAGCCCCATACGGTGCATACCCGTATCCAACTTCAGATGCACCGGGTAATCCTTCATGCCGCATTTCTGACCCTCCCGGACTACATCCTCCAACATCTCCAAAGAATAGATTTCCGGCTCAAGACGATGGGCGAACATCTGGCGGTAGTTTACTACCTTCGGGTTCATCACCATTATCGGCATTGTGATACCCTGCTCCCGCAACTCTATTCCCTCGTCCAAGACCGCCACAGCCAAATAGGCCGCACCGCAATCCTGAAGTGTGCGCGCGATCTCCAGGCTACCGGCTCCATAGCCCGAAGCTTTCACCATCACTATTATTCCCGTTCCGGGCTTTACCTTAGAACGGAAATAATTGTAGTTCTCAACGATTGCACTTAGGTTAACTTCCAGGACCGTCTCATGTGTGCGTAACTCCAACCGCTCCTTGATCCGTTCAAAATGAAAGTCGGGAGCACCCTTCAGCAGAATTGCCTCATCCGAGAAATCGGAAGTGCTAAGCTGACTGAGCAACTCATCTGTCGAGCTGAAAAACCGGGCCTCCGGACCGAATCCACTACCGAAAGTAGCCAAGTCAGGCCCAACTCCGATAAATCTCGAAATTCCACTCTCATGGCATAACTGGACCAAATCCGCATATACCTCCTTGACTGGCCGCGGGTCGTGGGCGAGGTCGCTGAGAATAAGAGTCAGGGATTGTCCCGAGGTCTGTCGCCGTTTGATAAAATCCACAGCCGGCTCTAATGAACCGAAATCCGAGGTATAGGAATCCGAAATCACAGTACACCCGTTTACCCCCTCGCTCACATCGAGCCTTGTTTGGACTTGGCGCAGAGGATCGCGCTGCATCCGGGCAATATGCTCCGCAAGAATAGCCGGTTCTAATCCTGCGCCAAAAAGGAAAGCCAAGGCAGATCCGGTATTGGAGACCCTCTCATCGGCAATATCCGGGACATCGATTCCTCCCTTTAAAGGGGAGCTAATATTATCCCCCTCCCATTCAAAAGAGATGTGGCATCCGGTAGCATCTCTGAAAGGCCATATACGCAAGGCGCATCCCGAGCGCATGGTCTCGCTAACACACCATCTGAGCACCGGCACATCTATGCCCGCAAGTTTCAATCCCTTATTGAGAACTTCGTCATCAGGCATAATCAGCAACCGGGTAGGGGGAAGAGCTGCTAAACTAAGTTTCTCGATACCTTTTTCAGTCAGGGAGCCGAAACCCTCGGAATGAGCATCCCCTAAATTTGTTATCAAGACAATATCGGGGCGTATAAGGTCGCGTAGCGCAGCCATCTCGCCCACACGTGATATGCCGGCCTCAATAATAGCCAAATCGGTGCCCTGAGAAATTTCCCACATTGAAAGGGGCACGCCGATCTGGGAATTGAAACTGCGCGGCGAGCGGGCCACCGATAACCCCGGACTCAGAATCTGAAACAGCCATTCCTTGAGAGTCGTCTTTCCCCGGGAGCCGGTTATGGCTAAAACTGTATTGGCCAATGGTCGGCCGAGACCCCCGACACGCTGAAGAGCCGTTAGGGTATCGTCAACTTTGAGCCACAGAGCATCCGGCATACCGTTATCTTCCTCCGGTAAACGTTCGACCACGAACATGCGGACTCCGCGCCGGTATAGTTCCGGGATGTAGCGATGCCCGTCATCTCGGCGCGAGCGCAGCGCGAAAAACATTGATGAGGCCGGCGACCGCAGCGATCTCGAATCGGTAAGCAACCGCTTTACCTCCATATCGGCAAACCGCTCCGGGACCTGAAGTCCGAGAGCGGTTGCAACCTGTAATACAGTGTGGGTCATTCCAGAGGTTCTTTTAATTACTGGATGTCTCTATATCAAAATAATTGGCAGACGGGCTTATTTAAGAAGGAGCATGGCATCTCCGTATGCTCCGAAACGGTACTTCTCCTTGACCGCTATATCGTATGCCTTCATCACCAAGTCATATCCGCCGAACGCCGCTACCATCATAAGCAGGGTTGATTGCGGAAGGTGGAAATTGGAGACCATGGAGTTGCATACCGTGAAGTCATGGGGTGGGAAGATGAACTTGTTGGTCCATCCGCTATAGGTCATAAGGTGACCGTTCATGCAGACAGCCGTCTCTATACCGCGCATGGTGGAGGTGCCTACCGCGCAGACATTGGAGCCACGGTCTTTGGCAGCGTTGACTAAGTTGACCAACTCCTCGTTTACAATCATCTCCTCCGAGTCCATACGGTGTTTAGTAAGATCCTCGACATCGATATCGCGGAAATTGCCGCGACCGCAGTGTAGAGTAAGGAATCCGGCCTCAACTCCTTTTATCTCAAGACGCTTCAGAAGTTCGCGGCTAAAATGCAATCCGGCCGCCGGGGCCATTACCGCACCCTCCTCGGTAGCGTATATATTCTGGTAATTGACGGCATCCTCGGGTATGGCATCGCGGGTGATATAATCAGGCAGCGGGGTAACGCCTAAAGAGAACAGAGTTTCTTTGAACTCATCGTGAGGTCCGTCATAAAGGAAACGCAAGGTTCGACCGCGAGAGGTGGTATTGTCTATGACTTCGGCAACCATCGAGTCGTCCTCACCGAAGTAGAGCTTGTTGCCGATGCGGATCTTGCGGGCCGGCTCCACTAATACATCCCAGAACTTGTTGTCATGGTTGAGTTCGCGCAACAGGAACACCTCAATGCGCGCGCCGGTCTTCTCCTTGTTGCCGAACAGTCTGGCCGGGAAGACACGGGTATTATTAAAAACAATCACATCCCCTTCATCGAAATAGTCAAGTATATCTTTGAAGATATGGTGGGTGATGGATTTATCGCGCGCGTCGACCACCATCAGGCGGCACTCGTCGCGGTTTTCAGAGGGATATTGGGCAATGAGCTCATCGGGGAGCTTGAATTTGAATTGTGAGAGTTTCATTCTTATCCTTGAAATACTTAGTTCCTTATAAACGAGGTCGATTGGCCGACCTCATAGGAATTCTTTAATCTAAATTATCGGGGATCACGGTCCCCTTCATACCAATCTGGAAACTCCAAAGGAGTCTCCTCGATCATCTTAATCGCGTCCGGGAGTTTCAGGGCGTTGTCCTGAGAATACCGGCCAACTCGGGTGCGTCTCAATCCGGTAAGATGTGCGCCGCTGTCGAGGGCAACTCCGATATCTCGCGCCAAAGCCCGGATATAAGTACCCTTGCTGCAGACTACCCTTACCCGGATTTCGGGCGGGTTGAACTCCAGCAGTTCCATGACATCAATCTGGAGCGGCTTTGCCTGAAGCTCGACTTCGGCACCCTTACGGGCATATTTGTAAGCCCGTTTGCCATCCACCTTCACTGCCGAGAAGACCGGCGGGACCTGCATCACATTCCCTACAAAACCCTTAAGGACCTCGCGCACTCTCTCCTCAGTAATATGCTCGTAAGGGAAAGTCGCGTCGATCTCTGTCTCCAGATCAAAGCTGGGTGTCGTGGCCCCGAGACGTATAGTGGCCTCATATTCCTTGGTGGAGGCTTGTATGGAGTCGATCTGTTTGGTAGCGCGCCCGGTACATATTACCAATACTCCGGTAGCCAAGGGATCTAACGTCCCGGCATGACCTACCTTGAAACGGCGCGCCTTCAGCCGGCGTTGAAGCGCACCGCGCAGGCGTTTTACCGCGTCAAAGGAGGTCCATCCCAAAGGCTTGTCGACAGCAAATATCTCTCCGCTTACGAAATCCATGAAGTCTGTTTTACTGAATGACTATGATTTGTGGGGCTATAAAGTTCATTACCAGCAGAGGCAAAGGATACCGACCGCTACGCAGTAGAGGGCGAACCATACCAACTTACCCTTATTGACCAGTTTGAGCATCCACTTACAGGCAGCGCAACCTATGATGAATGAAGCGAGGAAGCCGATCAGCATCGGCAGCCATCCTACGGACTGGGAAGCAGCCATAGAATCGGCAGCAGGCTTAGCCATCTTCATAAGATCCAAAAGAGCCTCTCCCAAGATAGGGATGATGACCATAAGGAATGAGAAAGAGGCCACTTTCTCGCGCTTGTCGCCAATCAGGATACCGGTAGCGATCGTGGTGCCGCTGCGGCTAAGACCCGGAAGTACGGCCACCGCCTGAGCGCAACCGATAACGAATGCATCTGCGAACGTTATATCGCGGCCGCGCGACGGACTCACCATACGGCCCGAAGCAAGACGGTCTGAGAAATGGGCGAAAGTAAGCAGGCCGGCGGTTATTATAAGGCAGATGCCGACAACCGTCAGACCCCCTCCAAAGAACTCCTCAACCTGATCTTTGAAGAATACGCCAACTATACCTACCGGGATACAGCTGACAAGTATCTTGCAGACATAATAGAAATCCGCATCGCGACGGAAGCTGAAAAAGCTCACGCAAAGTTTACGGAACATCGGCCATAGCACTACAATCGTAGAGAGGACGGTAGCAGCATGGAGCATGACATCGAACTGCAGGGCCTGATCCTGCGGCAGGTCAAGTCCCAAGATTGAACGGAATATCTCCAGATGACCACTCGATGAGATCGGCAGATATTCGGCGAGACCCTGTACGATGCCCAGGATCAGGGCGTCTAACCATTCCATGATTAAATAGCTTTATATATTAGCTTTTCTTCTACAATATTAGCTTTATTCTTTTACAACTTCTTGTTCGGGGGTACTGAGAGCCTGCTCTTTCTTTTTAGGTTCCCAGATGATAGCGAACGCCATAAGCAGGAACCCTAAGAAGGCCAGTGTCGGACCGACTACAATGCGTCGGGTGCTGAAGATGTCGGGATTGAATCCCCCGTCGGGTGTCGAACCGCTGCCGGTCATCAAAAGGAATCCGACCACTATCAGTAGCAGACATCCTCCCATAAGGTAGAAATTCAGTTTTGTAAAAGGACGCTGAGCCGGAGTGAGCCGCTGCATTCCCTCTTTCTGTCTATTGTTATTCTCCATAAGTTTGGATTCCCCTTCCCCCACGTTGTAAGTATATAAGATGTAGGCCCCTGAGATAGCTCAGGAGCGCACTAATGTATCGTAATCTCTGTAAAGGTATTTGGTAGTAGCCAACGCGGCTGCCGCTACGCAGAGCAGGGCTCCCAAGATAACGAGCCCCCCGGCGATGATCCCGAAATCGGTCCAGGCTACGATCATGTTTATTTCAGGTACCCCGAACTTCGGGGCCATCCAAAGTACAATGGCGATCAAGCCACTGGCCGCAAAACCCGCAATCACACCTGACCATAGATTAGCCGCTACGAAGGGACGCCGTATGAAGCCATCGGTTGCGCCTACAAGCTGCATCGTATGGATGGTGAAACGGCGTGAGTGGATCGAGAGGTGTACGGTATTGTTGATCAAAACGAAGGAGATAATAACCATCACCAAAGCGATGCCACCTAAAATCCAGGTAAGTTTTTCTATATTGGAGTTCATCGCTTCCACCATAGAGGAGTCCGGAGCAGCAACCCCTTCCACACCCGGTAGCGCTCCCAAAGTCTCGGAAATTTTGGATACCTCATTAGGGCCGCTATATCGCGCCGCTACCCGGAAGGTTATCTCCGGCGAGAGGGGATTGACCCCGAAAGTGGTCTCCAGGTTCTCTCCCGTCTCAGTCTCCCAGTTCTTGAGGGCTTCCTCGCGGGAGATCAGTTTGGGATCCAAGACGTATGGTTGTTTGGAGATTAGGTCGAAAAGCTTTCCGGCCCCGGAATCGGTAACCGAATCGGCCAAGACGACGCTCAGTTCGATCCTCTCCTTAAGCCGTCGTGTCTCTCGCGCGCCGGCCAGGCTCATCATGCTGATTACGCCCACTATGAGCAACACGAGCGTAACGCTCACAATCGTAGTCAGGTGGGCGGCGAAATATGAGATCTTCGCTTCTTTGTTATCCTTCATATTCAATCCAAACGGCCTTGTTTCCCCGATTGCTGACCCCTGAAAAAAGCATCAGGAAGGGAGCCCGGGGAGAAAAATACCGTTTTTGTCTCGCAAATATAATACATTCAGCACCCACTTGTCAATAAAAGATGCTCATTTTCTCTACTTTTTCGCTAAAAAAATTGTAAATTCGCAGGCGCGATTCCCAATAAACCTGAAAATCGGGGGACACCGCGTATCCCTTGGCAGGGATTATCCATGGAAAATCATATATTGAAAAAGATATGCCTACTAAACCATTTCATTATCAGAAGCCGTTTGAACTCGGCCCCGATACAACCGAATACGAACTCATTACCAAAGAGGGCGTAAAGGTCGAGAACTGGAACGGCCACGAAATGCTCGTTGTAGAGCCCGAGGCCCTTACCCGTCTCGCAAACGTAGCTACCACCAATTGCTCCTTCCTGCTGCGTCGAGAGCACAATGCCATGACAGCTGCTATCCTTTCGGATCCGGAAGCATCGGAGAATGACAAGTTTGTCGCTCTCACAATGCTGCGCAACGCCGAAGTAGCAGCCGCCGGCGTGCTGCCGTTCTGTCAAGATACCGGTACTTCCATCTGCGCAGCCTACAAAGGCCAGCAGGTATGGACTGGATGCGACGATGAGGAACGTATCTCCGAAGGTGTCTACAAGACCTATACCGAAAATAATCTCCGCTACTCCCAGAACGCTCCTCTTACCATGTATGACGAGGT
>CAZKJP010000033.1:19152-25446 GCA_964553075.1 uncultured Sangeribacter sp.
CGATGGAGACGAGTATAAGTTCCTGTTCGTAGCGAAGGGTGGTGGCTCGGCCAACAAGACCTATCTTTACCAGGAGACCAAGGCTATCCTGAACAAGAAGACCTTGGTTCCTTTCCTGATCGAGAAGATGAAGACACTGGGTACTGCCGCTTGTCCTCCTTATCATATTGCATTCGTTATCGGCGGTACCAGCGCTGAGAAGAACCTGGAGGTTGTGAAGAAGGCCAGCGTCAAGTATTTCGACAACCTGCCTACAACAGGTAATGAATATGGGCGCGCCTTCCGCGATGTAGAGTTGGAGAAGGAACTTCTCGAGGCTGCTCACTGCCTCGGACTCGGCGCTCAGTTCGGTGGTAAGTATTATGCGTACGATGTACGCGTGATCCGTCTGCCGCGTCATGGCGCCTCCTGTCCGGTTGGTATGGGTGTAAGCTGTTCCGCTGACCGTAATGTCAAGGCTAAGATCAACCGCGATGGTCTCTGGGTAGAGAAACTCGACACCAACCCCGGTGAGCTGATCCCGGCTGAGTTGCGTAACGCCGGTGAGGGCGAGGTAGTGAAGATCGACCTGAACCGTCCGATGGAAGAGGTATTGGCTGAACTGGATAAGTATCCCGTTTCTACCCGTCTGTCACTGAAAGGCACTATCATCGTAGGACGCGATATTGCACACGCCAAGATTAAAGAACGTCTGGATGCCGGCGAGCCTATGCCTGAGTATCTGAAGAACCATCCGATCTATTATGCCGGTCCGGCTAAGAAACCGGAAGGGATGCCCTCCGGATCCTTCGGTCCGACAACTGCCGGACGTATGGACTCATACGTTGACCAGTTCCAGGCCGCTGGTGGTTCCATGATCATGATCGCAAAGGGTAACCGTAGCCAGCAGGTAACTGACGCTTGCAAGAAGCATGGCGGTTTCTACCTCGGTTCAATAGGTGGGCCGGCCGCGATCCTGGCTAAGAATTCTATCAAGAACGTTGAGCTGTTGGAATATCCGGAGCTCGGCATGGAGGCAATCTGGAAAATCGAAGTCGAGGATTTCCCGGCCTTTATCTTGGTAGACAACAAGGGTAACGACTTCTTCAAGCAGCTGCAGCCCCGCTGTCCGCTCTCGAAGTAATGCTCAGTCTCGGCTCGCTGAGTCCTGAGCTTTGATTAGAAACTATAAAGAAAAAGACATTTGATGTCTAAACCGTTAACAGTAAAAGATTTGATGTCTGACCCGTTAACAGTAAAAGGTAGGAATCCGGTCTCACCGTGGGCTTGGATTCCTACTTTGTATATGGCCGAGGGATTGCCATATATCGCGGTCAATGTATTGACCGTGCTCCTCTATACGCAATTAGGGATACCGAAATTTGAGATGGCTCTATATACAGGTTGGCTGTATCTGCCTTGGGTGATTAAGCCATTCTGGAGTCCCTTTGTGGATATCTACTCCACCAAACGCCGCTGGACCATCGCCATGCAATACCTGTTGGCTTTGAGTATGGCCGGGGTTGCGTTTCTTTTGCCAGTCAATTTCTTCTTTTCGGCCACATTGGCATTGTTCTGGATAATGGCATTGGCGTCCGCCACCCACGATATAGCCGCCGACGGCTTCTATATGCTCGCCCTGAATCAAAAGAATCAGGCTGCCTTTGTCGGAGTGCGTTCTACCTTTTACCGTATTGCCAATGTGTTGGGGCAAGGAGGATTGGTAGTGTTGGCCGGAGTATTGGGAGAGCGTTTCGGGAATCCCACTCAGGCCTGGAGTGTAACGTTCCTTATATTGGCCCTATTCTTCCTTCTGATAGCAATTTATCATACCCGAATACTGCCGCATCCGGCTGATGACCGGCCTCAAGTAGAAGGGAAAGGAGCGATATTGATCCTGAAAGGGTTCGGAGAGGCGTTTGTAACCTTCTTTCAGAAGAAGAGTGTATGGTTGGCCCTTCTTTTTATCTTATTATATAGGTTGCCGGAGGCGCTATGTCTGAAATTGGTGGCGCCCTTCCTTGTAGATAGCCGGGAGGCTGGAGGATTAGGACTGAGTGTGACCCAGATTGGGGTTGCCAATGGTACAGTGGGAGTGATTGCACTTTTGGCGGGTGGAATAGTCGGCGGTTGGGCGATCGCACGTGGTGGACTGAGGAAATGGATCTGGCCGATGGCGTTCGCCTTGACGCTGCCCTGCGCGTTATATTGCTGGCTTGCGATGTGGCAGCCGGATAATTTCCCGGTGATATGCGTGCTGATCGGCATAGAGCAATTCGGGTATGGCTTCGGCTTCACAGCCTTTATGATGTACCTGATGTATTTCTCGCAAGGTGCGATGCAAACGACCCATTACGCGTTCTGCACCGCCTTCATGGCCCTCGGAATGATGTTGCCCGGGATGTGGGCCGGTTGGTTGCACGATCTTTTGGTACCCCTTCGCCTTTATCCCACCGAGTTGTACCCCGCCGGAGAGGACTATAAAGGATACCTAAACTTTTTCACTGTAGCGACTCTAACCTCATTGATCAGCTATCTCGGTACCTGGGCCGCTTACCGCTCCCTAAAAAGGATGAAAGAAGGAGAATCATAGGCAACAGGCCAGTCGAGGTGTCTGGAAAGTTGAATCCGGTGCTTGATAATTTGGCATACCGGGTGAAAAAAATTAAGAAAAATTTGCAGGGTATCTAAAATAATGGTAAATTGCGCCCTGAAAATCCGGGATCTCCCTAAGAATTCCGGAATTAGGAGAACTTATTAAGGAAAACCTACTTTTAAAAACTTAATAATCAATAATTAAACCAAGACAAGACAGCATGAAGAAAATTTACGCTCTTGCAATGGCCGCTTTAACCTGCGGCAGTCTGTTTGCTGAAGGTCGTCAGGCTATGTCTCAGACCTCAGTGGAGCCCATCTCACCTATCAACTCTAAGATGGCATTAGTTAATGCTCCCGTTGGGATGCAGAAGAAAGCTGCTGCAAAGGCTTTTGAGTCCATTGAGGACTTTGCCGGTGCATGGGAACTTACCTGCCAACCTCTTCTTAATAACATGTCTGGTATACTCGAATTGTATATCGAAGTAACAGACGCTGCCACGGGTAAGCTTACACTTAGCGGTTGGCCTCAGAATTTTGAGGTAGAAGCTACCGTCGATCTCCAAAACAAAATCTTCACCATTCCTAATAACCAGTATTTAGGAAAAGACTCCTATGGTGATACCAACTATTTTTATATCAAAGCTGTAGACTCGAACTATGAGATTGCAGACGGATCAGCCAATGTAGAGGCTACTTATGGTGAAATCAATGGTAACAACGTTATTTTCCCCGAATTAGACATCTGGGCTATAGGTGATCCAAATGAGGAAGATTTAGGTTGGTGGTTCTTAAGCTATACCAATCAGATGTCTCAGCCAATCCAGGTTGATCCGAATGAAGGTTGGGAGTCCTTCGGTACAGCAACCTTTGAGGATGGATGGACCATGGCAGGATTTGGATATGAGGCATCAATGTATCCTTGGACTGTTAATATTTCCAAGAGCACAGAGGAAGTTGATTTATATCGTATTGATTGTCCCTATACTGCGGCAGACTCCCCTGTTGAAGGAGAAGCTGGATACATCGTATTTGATTTGAGCGATCCCAATTTCGTACGTGTACTTCCGGATTTCTTCTCCGGAATGAGAAATGGCCCGACAACCAAACTTTATTACTTCAATATTGAGGGCTTCTTATCAGATTACTCAGCAGAGGATATCAAACAGCAATTTGCAGATCAAATCAGCGAATGGTCTTCCTTCAAGGACGGTATTGTGAATATCCTAAACTGCCGCTTTGATATACAAACACCTTGTACAAAACTTTACGTATGGCAAGATCAGCAGAACAACTCCCTTGAGTACCTGATGAAAACCAAGATCACTTTTGATAACTTTAACGGAGTAAATGCCATCAATACTGCTGATTCCAACAAAGTAGAGTTCTTCAACCTCCAGGGCATGCCGGTGGCTAACCCCGCATCTGGCGAGCTCGTAATCAAGCGCACCGCCAATGGCACCGTTAAGACTATCATCCGATAATCATATTTTATCTCCCCATAGGAATAGAGTCTCTGATT
Source organism: uncultured Sangeribacter sp. (assembly GCA_964553075.1). Classification (GTDB taxonomy): domain Bacteria; phylum Bacteroidota; class Bacteroidia; order Bacteroidales; family Muribaculaceae; genus Lepagella. The sequence goes on from CAZKJP010000033.1 coordinate 23,249, forward strand.
CCTAAGATGGGTATAAAGTTAATGCAGGTAGACAGAAATTTTTAATACTCGTCTACCTGCGTTTTTTACTTAGATCAATGGTTTCTCTTAAAAATTTTTTATAATGAATAGATACCTAATTTCATGTGTGATAGCGATGTTATCAGTGATTAATTGCTATGCTCGTACTTACATAGAAGTAGAAGATGAGATGTTTCCAATTAGTCAATCGATAACAAGTTTTGATTTTAAGGACTTGGATAATAACCGAGTTATGAATGGAGGAACTGTTATTTTACCAGAGTTCGACTCCTCTTGTCCGATTTATATGAAAGCTCCTTTTAGACGGGCATGTAAAATTGTGTCCGAATATATACCACCATGTCTGCCTTTAAGGGTAAAAGTTTCTTGTGAATCAATGGGAACAGAAAGTCAAAGTTTAGTGAAGATCAGGGCTACAACCAAGGAAGGTTTCAGTCATGATGCAAACTTAAATCCTTTATTAAGTACCATTAAGGGGGTATTATTGGCTGAATATGCAAAATATATAGTAGTGACTTACGGTCAGAGTCTTCCAAGTGTTGAGTTCTTGACAGATGATGTAGATATCGAATTGATTTATAATAGAGATTATCTTGATAATATATCTTTTGAGTTGCAAGCTGCTCAGAATGACAAATATGACTTTGTGACGTTGGCAATGAGAAATATTTTAACAGGATTAGGTTTTATGCACCAGTACTCTTATGGTAATATCAGCACTGGCATAATCAGACCTTCGCGACCATTAATACCTTTTGAAATGTATCTTGATGAAGCTTTAGGTAAATATAGTAGTGCAAGGGATAGATTAACGAAAGCAACTAGTGGTTCTTTAGAGATAAAAAGTTATGATTTTAAGGGGTTATTCCTTTATGCGCCCTCCTATTGGAATTCTTATTCTTCTCTGAGAACCTTCATACCGGATGATAAGAATGACATATCTCATGTGTTAGCGTATAATTTCTCCAAGAATGTAGTCTGGCGTTCTTTAAATGATGATAATGTATCAGCATTATTCAGAGAATGTTTAGCATGGGAAGCTGATAAACCATCTGGGGATAGCTCAAGCACTTATACATATTCAGGTTCTTCATCATTAGTTATCCCATATAATGACGGTGTAGGTCTACCTAAATCTAATTCCATGAAAAGAAGTGATTATGTTGGCTATTTCCGTTCGTATGAAATAGAAGAATATATGAATGAATTCCATCCTTATGGGATATCTCCTTTTTTTAATAATGGTTCAGGTATTTCATTGTCAATTCTGAAAAAAGATGGAACATGGGATATGGTCTACGAAATGAGCTATAATGGTGATTTGAGTTTGATGTATGATATGCGAAATTGGGTATTTCATTATCCAGAAGAAATATATGACCGGAATGTTGACGGATGTTTCCGTGGTAGGATAACTAGGTTGAATTTTGATTGTTATTCGGAGTTTTTTTTAGTGGATTATTTGCCTCAAAAAGTTAACTTGGAGTACGAACCATTTTTTAAACCCATCTTGCCACCAAAACTGGAAGTATCTTCTGGTTTAAGGACATATCCGGTAACCTTATTTTTTGATGATATCGATGGGATAGATGTAATCATATTGGAGGCCTTGAAAGAGGGCGAAACTAAGCCGACCAAAATCCCGATAACTGATCTATCCACTGGTTCTTATTCAATCCAATTGGATAAGACGACAACCTTTACTGCAATTGCTTATAATAAGAACGGTATGTCCAAAGGAAATCCCTTAACGGTGCCTGTTAGCTTTGTCAATAATAGTATTTCCGCAATTCCAAGAGGCAATTGTATAGAAATAAAGAGCGAAGTCGACACTCCATATGAATATCATTTTCTTATCTCTTCCTTGGAGGCCTCGAATATAGGATTTTCCCAAACCGGTAAATGTACCGACAATATAGATATCTCTAATTTGCCAGTTGGGCATTATGTCTTGAAGGTAATGGATCATGAGGGATCTGTATTAGAAACAATTAAATTCTTGAAAGACTAACAAGAAGTAAGCCTAAATTAATCCGCATTAGGATTAATTTAGGCTTACTTCTTAATTAAATGGCGCTAAGCTAATCCTCACTCTCTTCCTACTCCTCGCTGAGTTGGGGCTGGTAGCCGATATATCATTATGAGAAATAACGTGTTGGCTGGGGAGGAGGCGCGTC
>CAZKJP010000034.1:0-25293 GCA_964553075.1 uncultured Sangeribacter sp.
AGCAAAGCTAATAATATCCCCTCAGATGGCCTCGCGGAGTTTGGGACGTTTACGGGTTCTGGGATGTTCTGCGGTAACAAAATCGGCTAAAACAAAGACTCGCATCACAGAGGATACGAGTCTTTGTTTTTAGGATTCTACTTGTTAAGTCATTATGATATGGAAAGATATCAGAGTTGTAGAGTTGGGTTAATTACGGAAAATGATTTTCTTTCCGTTTTGGATGTAGAGGCTTCCGGGCTGTGGTTTATCAACCTTACGACCCATCAAGTCATAGATATCCGAAGATAAATCATTCTGAGTGGTGATCTCATCAACCTGACTCTCCGGGAAAAGATCCTCATGCGAATAAATACACTCATCCCCCTCGTAGCATTTCATTAGAGTCTCTATAAACGGAGTATAGGTATTAGTAGGGATACTTGTCATGAAAAAATTACTTGTAAGACTACCTATCCCTTCTAACCACATCCCAGCCGGATGAGGATAAGAAGGAGTATCACAAGTAATTAATCTTCGTTCAATCCCCTTGATTTCTACATTTTCAACGGAGAGTACGTTGATATAATCTTCATAGTAATCACCCGTACTGATACTATGATAATCTAACATACCACCTTCATCAACATTAAAATCCATTATAGGATAGAATTCGTCATTATATGATTCATAAATCACGCCATTATCTTCATACCTATAGATAGTTATTGGTGATTTTTGTGGACGATCTGGACTATCGATTAAAATTTTATATACTTCTCTATCATTTATAGTTGTGACATCTACTACTGTTTCGCGGATAGTAATACCAAAAGCAATAGGATATGCTTTGTATTCCCATCTTTTATTCAATGAAAGGTAACCTTTAGTCGAGCCGTTATAAGCATCACACATAAAAAATGAGGAGATACCGAATATGGCTAAACAAAGTAATCGCCAAGAAACCTTAAATTGCTGTAATCGAGTCATTGTCTCTTTAATTATTAGTAGTGATATTAACTTCAGAACCAAGACAAATCTCAGTATCTCCTCCAATAATTACCTCCGATCCAGTCACTTTTATTGTTCCCTCCTTGAAAGAAACTGGACCAGTACTGGAAGCTGATGTCAAGAAAGATCCGATGAGGATCAAATCCCCTTGATAATCAATTTTTCCTGAAAAGTTTTGGTTTTGAATTAAATTTATTTTAAAGTATCTTGGAACATATCCAAGTTGAGTCAGACAAAGGTTGGTCTTATCATAAAGATTAGTCATAATATACCCCTTGGAATTTAATGAGCTTTGATAATAATTTGGATTATCAAACTCACCTTTCATAAAGGTGTAATTATAATCATTTACGGATTCGAATTGAATTCCACCTTCTTTATTGATAAATATACCTAAATCAGTTATAATTAAGGGCGGTTGGGTATACACGGGCATTTCCGCGTCTCCCATGCTATTCATGCTATATTGTAACCATCTGTAAGGACCGTCTTCCCCAGAAGCCTCCGAATGCAGATATAAGTTTGTGAAAGCAGATATTATTCCGAATTTATCAGTCATATCTGACCACCCTAATAGGTTATTATAGAAAGTCTGAATATAAGCCGTAGTGGGACCTACTTCTTTAAGAGAAAATTCATTATATAACCAACTTTGTCTGGAACTACCATACAAACCTAAAACATTGTTATTTTTTAAGCGTATGAACATTTCGCTTATGCATGGATCAGAAAATCCTTCTCTCTTAGGAGAGTCAAAAGCGTTGGTAAAACTAGCAGCAGAAGTTATGAAAGAGTGGCATCCTCCTTCTTGGATCCCTGCATTGATTATGGAATATTGAGATGAACCCTCCAAAAACCAATTCTTTTGATTACCAGCTGCCAGTACATTAATGAATGAAAATCCCTCTTCTATTCTCTTCATTAGATTCAACGCAGAAACCTTAGAATTGTCTCTGTCCTTAAAATCAGAATAAGTATCATAAAATTTCATTTTTTGAATGTCCCAGAAATTGATATCTGTGGTATTAAACAAAATATTTCCACAAATTTCCGCTCGGCTTTGAAATCTGTCATCCACAAACCACCGATGTGTATCACGATCTACACCAGTGGCCAAAAGATTATGTCCATATTGGGGAGATCTTTCATATTCTATAAGTTTTGCAGTGTAATTTTTGATTACCAACTCTGAGTTAACCGGTATACGGGTTACTACGATGTCTGGAATTAAATCGATCTCATCATCCACTTCTCCGTAAATTCCGTTATTATTGGCATCCCATTCAAAATTCCCTTTGAAGCAAGCGTAATAAAGATCTGTAGGAATGTTCTGATCAATTACCATTTCATTTGCCGTAAGAACTTTCCCATAGCATCCTCTGGTTGGTACAATACTATCATCTCCTCCCAAAGTTACGAATAAAACACCACTATTACCTCTCTGGTGATGATAATAAACGTCTTGTAAGAAATCTTTGATCTTCAATTGCTCATCTTTTGCTTGATAGACGGCATATATATCTTCTACCGCCACTATCTCGGTTGGTACACCCTTTTCTGTCTTCCACTGTGCTAATTCACGGAAGGCTGGTTTCAATTCCTGGCTTGTTATAATCACATAATCTATTTTACCTATCATATCTTCTAACTCTCTACTTTTATGGTAGCCCGGAGATTTTTTACTTTGTTCAAGAAGCAATTCCTCTGATTTTGTATCCACCACAGTCGATAAAATCCGATTGACTAAAAGCGCATCAAACATACTATAAGACTCTGGTACAGGTTTGATCTCACTTTTCCCTTCTTCCTTTTGAAGTATAAGTCGAACGGTCATGTGATCCGCAAAACTTAATTCGCTTCGCGATACGTCATATTGAAAAGGACTGATGGTAAGATATACCAAAGTCAAATTTCCAACTTTACTCGTTCCTCTGAGCAAACATCTTTGCTTGGGAAATATCTGGGGTTTGTAATGTACTGAGAGGATAGGTTGAGGCTCAACCGAATCTCCTACTTCAACCGGTAGCGGATTAGGGGCAAGTTTATATCCATTGAATATTACTTTTTCGTTATATTTGCAATCCACTGACTGAACCTCTAATCCCTGGGGAATGGCTACGGTGATATGCTTCAACGGTAGACCGGGTTCATCTGTATTTGCAAATGTGTATCCTGAAGTGGCAGGCATGATTTCGTATATTCCTGTCCCTTTATTCGCTTCAACTGAAAAATCATCAAGAGAGAACTCCATTGTAATATCACGAGTCTCACCTCGCGCTAATATGCTGGTGCATATTAGCGCAGCGTATATGATAAATGAGAAATATTTCATAATGAATCCTTTCCCTTTTTAAATGAATGAAACGGATTAATAGGAGACAATCAACCTATGAGAGCCTACTTCTTCTGCGTCTACTATTAGAGTATATACATATACTCCGGGATTAAGTCTTGAGGCGTCTACAGTCAATGTGCCGGTTCCTCTCTCTCCTATATCAAAGTGTTGTTTGGTGAGTCCATCAGTGGAGGCAAGCTCGATATAGGCGGTAGTTGCTCCTTGGGGAATATAATAACTAATCAAGCTCTCCCCGTTTGTGGGATTAGGCGAGTTCTGGCCAATGAATGCCTTTTCAGTGTCATTGTCATCTTCATTCATAAGACTTACACCTCCAAGGGCCGATAATAAGGTATTGATAAGCTTCTCTTGTTTTGTTATGGTAGCTTGCATGTCGTTAACAGCGCTTACCAATAAAGGAATGAAACCCTGATAGTCCACGGCAAGACTTCCATCTTCGTCCTCTATAACCAGTTCAGGATAAATAGCCTGCACTTCCTGAGCGAGGAATCCGAACTGAGAACGTTCGCTCTCGACAAATTTGTCGGTTGATACAACAACGGTATCTTTTACTTCCTTGATGGGAGTGTTAAGCCTATAGGAAACAGGGGTGAGGTTGGCCAATCGGTTTTCATTTCCTTCAAGTATGGCTATGTCCTTCTTAAGGCGCATGTCGGAATTGGTATAATACTGCTTCGCTTTCAAAGATACATTGAAATTGAAAGTGCGCTCGGGATAAGTTGTACCTACTGTTGTTATTGGCACCGGCATATAGCTGAAGATTGCACCTTGGGATCCGCAAGAGTAACTAATAGCATTACTGCTATTCAGTTCAAGATACCCTTTGGGCCCTTCTCCAATGGAAGAGTGATCCAGACCTCCAAATGATAGTTTGGAGTTTGAATGTAAGTACCCCTTACCGTCTAAGGTAACAACGGCTGTGGTATCTATCTCTAATATTCGAGATGCCTCGGCCATGTTTCCGGATATCCATCCTTCGCGAGTTTCACCGATTAGTACATGACCGGATTTGTAGACATGGATCTGAGCCATGCCCGTAAGAGAAAGGAGTGCGCAGACTCCTGATAATAGAAATTTTTTCATTTTGTTGAAAGATTAAAAATGAGTTAATAGGAGTAATTGTATTAGGAAATGTTGGGGGATTCTTTTCATTCCTTACATAACATGAGCTTATGGTGAAGCATATTAGCTGAGAGTGATAATGCCCCCCGACATCTAACCTATTCGCAAAAGTAGTTAAAAAGTGTATGGGAACAAGAATTAATCTAAAATTTTATAAAAATTTAACATGATGGGTTGTGCTGTCTCTTAATGTTTTGAAATCAGAATGTTGGCAAAGTGAGGTTTTCAGCGTTGTGGGTCGGTAGGATGGCAACTGTAAAGGGGCTGGAGCCCAATTATTCTTTCCTTTTTCTTTTTTATTTTTCCGTGAAGGGTTAACTGAATCGTGTTGAATTCGTGGGATGTTTTTGGTTGTTTGGAAATTTGTTGTTACCTTTGCCGTGAATATTTAACGTCTTTATTATGTTGTTGCGATTCGCTGCTGAAAATATTATGTCCTTTAAAGACGCGGTAGAGTTTAATACTTTCCCTTCAAGTAAGACTCACAGTCATGAATGGCATAAGATCGCTTGCGGGCATGCTACCGTTTTGCGCATGAGTGCTATTTACGGAGCTAACGGTGCCGGCAAAAGTAATCTGCTCAAATGCATTTCTCTTTTGAAAGAGATGGTGTCGTCAGAAAAGCTTACTGATCTTGCTATTGCTAATGATTTGTATTTCAAATTAGATAAGGATGGGGAATCCAATCCCTCTGAATTAGCCATTGAATTTTGTGCAAGTGAAAAAGTTTTCTATTATCACATCGCATTCACCCGGTATAAAATAATCTCAGAAGAACTTCTTTTAACTCAGAAAACAAAAGACGTTCCCATTTTCAGCAGATTCGACAATAAGATAGAGATAAATTCTGAGTTCCTGCGTTCCATCAACAACGATGATTCCGGAGAGGTATTTTTAAATGGCATCAATAGAATTCTACGACCTGATATGCTGGCTCTCTCATTTTTAGGGAAATATTATCCGGAAGAGTTGCCTTTGATTAACGAAGCATATGATTGGATAATCCGACTTCAGGTCGTTCTTCCATCAATGACAATCCAAGAACTACCTCATATCTTGGATGTTAATCCTGAATTTGCTACTCTTGTCAATACTATAATCCCTGAATTTAAAACGGGAATTACACGGCTCGGGGTGAGGACGGAAGTTTTGAATGAGGATAAGGTCAATCCAAATTCAATTATTTACAAAGTTCTCCAAGAGGCCAAACAAAGACCTGACGTGCCCTTTGTGGTTTCAGGGGTTCAGGACAGTAAAATAACCAATATTGTTTTCAGTGACAATGTGGCCTACTTGAAGACCTTGGTTCTGTATCACACTGATTTTTCAGGAGATGAGATTGAAATGGAAATGGATCAAGAGTCCGATGGTACTCGTCGGCTCATTGAATATATGCCATTGTTATATTCAGTGTTGAAACTCAACGGAGTTTTTATTGTAGATGAGATAGAGCGGAGTATCCATCCCATATTGATTAAGGCTCTTATGGAGAAGATCTCGGGAAGTAAAGACGCACGCGGGCAGATTATTTTTACAACCCATGAAAGTTGTCTGCTTGATCAATCTATCTTCCGGCCCGATGAGATTTGGTTTGCCCAGAAGGATGTTAATCAGGCTACTCAATTATATCCCCTTAGTGACTATAACATTCATAAGACCGCCAATATAGAGAATGGATATTTGAACGGCCGATATGGAGGTATCCCTTTCTTATCTAATCTTTCCGATCTTAGGTGGTGATTAAAGGTTAAGAGATGATTAGGAGAAGAAGCGAGTACACAAAGCAAGAGCCTTCGAAGGATGCCAGCAAGATCTATATTGTCTGCGAATGAAACCTCAATGGGACTGAAAAAGATTATTATGTTTTTTTTGAAGGCCTGTCTTCGAACCTTGAACTAATAATAATCCCTTCTGTGGATGGGAAGACTGATCCATTAAAGTTGATGGAACAGGCCAAGCAATTATTCCTGGAGGATACAGGTATCCATACACTTGATTATATGGAGGGTGATAAGGTTTGGTTCGCAATTGATACTGATACATGGGAGGAACTAAACAAAATACAGCCATTAAGGGATTTCTGTACTGCCCAAAATGAATTAATAAAGAAATTAGATGAAAGGAAACCCTACGAAGCGTGGAATGTCGCCCAAAGTAATCCCTGTTTCGAGATATGGTTATATTATCATTTTTATGACATTCCTCCAAGGGAGGTAGAGGTAGGGAGGCATCCTTCAATGAAATCGTATGTAGACAGTAGAATCGTAGGTGGATTTAATTTTCAGAGGGATCCAGTCCGGATCAAGGATGCCATAGAACACTCGGAAAAGAATTTCCTGCGTCAAGACAATGGTAATCCAGCCATTTATTCAACAGAACAACATATATTAGGAAAAGAAATCCTTTCATTTGTCAGTTCCCAGATAGCCAAACTCAGGAATAAGATGGGATGAGAGCTATAGTAACAGCACTTTAAACTACAGAGAGAAAGATGGTGATATTGGGAAAGAATGCTCTTGTGGAATCGGGAGGATTTGATTAACTTTGAACAAGTCTTGGAATTAGTAGTTTTGAGGATTATTAGTCCAGTACCCGCCATAATACTTTATGAACAACGAGAACCAGAATTTTCTCGCGAGCTTTTTATGTCAATTCGAGGTGCTCAACAACCGAACCAAACCGATATAGAATCGAACAAGAACCGAACAAGAACCGAAACGATAGGAGTGGGGTTACGGATTTCCGTAATTTTTGGGGTTTCCCTAATCATTTTATAGGATTTAATAGGAAAAAGGGAGTGGAAAGTTGTTGGGGATTGGGAAATTAGGGTTATATTTGCAAGGGGATTGTGGTGGGATGAACTCAATCATTATGAGTATATAGGAAGGCTATTAGATAAAATATACAACCATAATTTTTTTTATATGACAAACAAATTACTTATCGCGGCCGGACTGCTGATGGCAGGGTCGGCTTTGGCTCAGGCAGAAGCTCCTGAAGCCCTTTACCTTGTTGGAACCATGAACGAGTGGACAGTACCGGCTGATGGCGGTACCGGTTTCGCACTCACTGACGAAGATGGTGATGGCACTTATTCCGCATCTTTTGAACTCCCTTCAGGAGACCTTGCATTCAAGGTCTTTAAAAGCGCGGATGCAGACTGGATGAATCCCAGTCTTTATATGGGTGCCACCAAAGATTACTATACCCTGTATAGTGATGCCTCCAAGACCGCTATCATCGCCTCCGAAGCTGACGATGAGGCTTGCTACAGAAACATCACCATCAAGAACTGGGTGGGTGGCACCCTCGAACTGGCAGCTACTCAGGACGCCGATGAGCACTGGACACTCCTTATGACCGCTCCCGGTCAGCCCGTAACCCCCGAAGTTGAACCAGTCTATGACCTTTATTTAGTAGGGGCTTTCACAGGTTGGAACATCAATTACGGCATGTATCTTACACGGGTAGGTGATCAGATCTTCGAAGGACAATTCAAGGTGCCGGGTAACAGCGAATTAGGTACCCAGCTGAATAACCTCCGTTTCTATTCTGAGTTAGGTGATTGGTCCACAGGCTCCATCGGAGCCGTAGCGACAGATCAGAACTTAAACTTTGAGGATGGTCCCGTTACCTATTCTGCTGAAAAGGGTAGCCAGTTTAATTGGAATTTAGTTAATTGGGAGACCGAAGCTATCTTAAAGGTACGTGCGGATATCAATACCATGGAGATTACTTTCGCACGCGAAGAGATAGATTATAGCGATAAGCTGTACCTGATCGGATCTCCTCAGGGTTGGAACATCAATGACGGTTCCATGCCGTGTGAGAATATCGGCCCGGGTCTTTTCCGAATCACGTTCGATAATCCAGAAGCAGAACCCATCTTCCGTTTCTACACTGAACTCGGTGACTGGGAGGAGAACTCAATCGGCTCCCAGACTTATGACCAGCCCATTGATGTAACTATGGGCGACCAGGAACAAACCTGGACTTGTTACTGGGGTAAAGGATCCTGGAGATTGTTTGGCGTGGAGAACTGTCGGCTTACCGTAACAGTAGACTTGGATAACATGAACGTCACTTTCAAGAATGAAGGTACGGTATCTGTTAAGAGCTTAGGAACAGAAGAGGGAGCCGCCCTGTATTACGACCTGCTCGGTAACCGCGTTGCCAATCCGCAGAATGGCCTCTTTATTCAGGTTAATGAGGGAAAAGCTACTAAGATCGTGCTCTAACCAATATTTTTTGGAGATATTGTGAAAAAAGTTGGGGAAAAATTTGGTGGGAAGCAAAAAGAGTTGTAATTTTGCAGTGCTTTTCGGCAGAACCTTGTGCGAAGCCTTTAATGAGGGTTCTGTTTGAGAAGCGATATGGTGGATGTAGCTCAGTTGGTTAGAGCGACGGATTGTGGTTCCGTAGGTCGTGGGTTCGAGCCCCATCTTCCACCCTCCCCCTTCCCCCCGAGAGACCGCGGATGCTTCGGCATCCCGGTCTCTCTCTTTATACCCATTCCCCTCAGAACATTCATTTTCATTGGCGTGTTAAAGTTAAAGATTACTTTCGATTTACGCTATAGAGAATTAGGATGAAGATATTGCGCAATCTGGTGATAGGGGCGGTAGCTTTAGCGGCCCTTACTGCTTGGGGGTGGGATGTGAAAGAGAAATATAAGGGCCCGAAGTATCCAACAACGGATCTTTCCTGGCATCAAGATATCCTGCCGGGATACGAAGCCCGATATGTGAACCAAGGAGAGGCGTTCGACGGTCCTTGCCGTAGCACGATCGTGCGTCTGAAAGCAGACTCCTCTTCCCATCGAGGTTTCCTATATATACATGGTTTCAATGACTACTTCTTTCAGAAAGAGATGGGGGAGAGGTATGTCGATTCCGGGTATCATTTCTATGCCGTCGACCTCCGGCGTTACGGACGCTCGCGCGAACCGTGGCAATATCCATTCAATATCCGTGATCAGAAGGAATACTTTGCCGATATCGACTCCGCGATAGCGCAGATGCGACGCGACGGGATAACCGATATCACTCTCGGCGGCCATTCCACCGGCGGATTGACCGTAGCCTTCCTCGCGGCCGTAAAAGGTAAGGATGCCGGGGTAGAGAGGGTCGTAACCGATTCCCCCTTCTTGGCGTGGAATTTCAATTCTTTTTACCGCCATTTCCTGATTCCAAGTGTTTCCATGCTCGGCGGAATTTTCAAGAACAGTAAGATTCCACAAGGACATTGCGATGGCTACGCTTACTCCCTGCTGAAACAATATGACGGGGAGTGGGAGTACAACACCGATTGGAAAATGATCTACTCCCCGCCGGTAACCATGTCTTGGGTAAGGGCAATAAGCAAAGCCCAGAAAGAGACTATAAAAAAAGCGGGCAATATCAGCGTGCCTCTATTAGTGATGCATTCATCGCGCAAAGTAGACGGCTGCAACTGGGACACCGCCTTCCGTTACGGTGATGCCGTATTGGATCCGTTCATGCTCCAGGCGCAAGGGGAAAAGATCAAAAGCAAGTCTCCGAAGCCGGTGCAAGTATGCGCGATCGATAGTGGGTTGCATGATCTGATCTTGAGCCTGAAACCTCATCGAGATGCCGCGTACGATACAATCTTCTCCTTTATCAGGCGCAATTAACAAATTTTCGACCAAATGTTACCACATTGTTAGGACAAGGTTGCTATATTTGTATAAATTTGAAGATAGAATCGAATGACAGGTAACAATATACATACCCAAGATATGACTCAGCCGGAACAGGATGTGATGACCCGGGCTGAGAGCCGGGAGTTCCTTGAACTTCTCGGCTCCATGACCTCACGTCTTTCCACCTGTTTCACTCCCCGGGAAATCGACCTCTACCGCGGTCGGCTTCTCTCTCATGTAAAGCAGAATAAGAAAGCGCATACCGATAAAGGACTCTGCAGAAGCCTTCAGTGGCTGAGGACTGCCGAACTATTCGCAGATAAAATTGACGCGGACCATAATATCCTGCTTGCAATCGGGCTGTACCCAATTTTTGAAGATGGGGCAATCTCAATCGAGGAGATAGAAAAAGAGTGGGGAGAGGATGTGGCTTCCCTTATCAATGGGTTGACCGCGGTCAGCAAATTCAGTGCACGCAATTCAGCCGTAGACCAGGATAACTTCCGCGGGCTGATGCTCTCTTTGGCCGACGATATACGTGTCATCATAATCATGATAGTGCGCAACTTAGTTCTGATGCGCTCTATCAATCTGCATCCGGATGAGGAATGGGTGCGCAACGTTGCATTCGAGGCCAATTGTCTCTATGCTCAGCTTGCTCACCGCCTGGGCCTCTATAAGATAAAGGGTGAACTGGAAGACCTGTCCCTGAAATATACCAACCGCGAGATCTATACCCAGATTGCCCGCAAGCTCAACGAGACCAAACGGTCGCGAGATGCTTACATTACAGCATTCATAGAGCCGGTAAGGCAGAAGCTCGAAGCGGCCGGATTGAAATTCGAGGTAAAGGGACGTACTAAAAGCATCTCTTCCATCTGGGCGAAAATGCGTAAGCAGAAGGTGGATCTTGACCGTATATATGACCTTTTTGCGATACGTGTTATCCTGGATTCGGAGCCACAGCGTGAGAAGAGCGACTGCTGGTTGGCCTACTCCATTCTTGTCGATATGTACACCCCGAATCCGGCCCGTATGCGCGACTGGATCTCCATCCCGAAGAGCAACGGTTATGAAAGCCTTCACGCGACTGTCATGGGACCCGGCTCGAAATGGGTCGAGGTGCAATTCCGCACGCGGCGAATGGATTTGGTAGCCGAGAAAGGTCTTGCTGCCCATTGGCGCTATAAGGGTGGTAAAGGGGATTCTACCGATCAATGGATGAATAATATACGCGACATTCTGGAGACTGCTGAATCGGGCCCGATGCAGCTGATGAAGGATATGCGTATGGATATATATACCCGCGAGGTGTTCGCTTTCACACCGAAGGGTGACCTGTTCCGTCTGCCGGCGGGCGCTACTGTTCTTGATTTCGCTTTCTATATACATTCTAATGTTGGGGCGCACTGCACCGGTGGAATCGTAAACGGCTCTCATAAGAAAATAAATTACCGCATACAAAGCGGTGATACAATCGAGATCCTGACCTCAGCTTCCCAGTCCCCGAAACCAGACTGGCTCAATATCGTGGTGTCCACCAAGAGCCGCAATAAGATCAAGCAGAAGCTTAACGAGGAAAAACTCCAGTTAGCGGAGTTGGGTAAGGAGCAATTCGGACGCCGCGCCAAAAACCGTAAGGTCGAGATCGACGAAGCCCAGCTTATGAAGCTGATCAAGAAGTCGGGTTATAAGTTCTCCAACGATTTCTTCGCCGATATCGCTGACGGACACTTGGATGCAGGTAAGGCCCTGAATCAATATATCGATTTTGTAACGCCCGAAAAGGAAACGGAACGTATCTCGGCCGAGGAATTCGTAGTACATGAATCCAAGGATGAACACCCTAATGATGTATTGGTTATAGGTGAAAAGGCCATAAATGGGCTCTCCTATAAATTCGCAAAATGTTGCAACCCAATCTACGGGGACAAGGTATTCGGGTTTATTTCGGCCGATGGGGTGGTAAAGATCCATAAGATGGATTGCCCAAATGCTCCCAATATCCGCGAGCGCTACCCGTATCGGCTTATCCGGGTGAACTGGAGCGGTAAGGAGGGTGGTATGCTGACGGCCAACCTGCGATTGATCGGAACTGATGATTTAGGTGTTGTTGCCACAATCACTTCTATCATCTCCCGCGAAAACGGTGTACAGCTACGCAATATCAATGTCAATTCCAATGATGGGCTGTTCCATGGTTTTCTTACTTTGGGCGTGAGCGACCAGCAGGCACTCAACAATGTAATCAAAAACATAAGGGCCGTGAAGGGTATAAAAGAGGTAACGCGATGAAAAAGATATATTTAGGTATCGGACTGATACTGCTATTGGCGGGATTTAACGGTTGCGTAGACCGTTCAGCCAAGGAAAGGGTTGCAGAGCAACGTGAGGCTTGGGAATCTTCGCTGAAAGATTCTGTGGCAAACGTAGCCGCACAGGTCGATTCGGTAAAGACACGCATCGGGGAGTTAAGAAGTGAGACGGATAATCTGCTCGCCAATTTCAAATGTGTTGATAATCCCAAAGAGGTAGAGAAATATTACCTGCCTCAAATTAAGGGGTATGCATATCCTTTGGACGGCAACGGTTTGGCTGCTCGGCTTATGGCCAATGAACAATTGGAGTTGGTAGCTTCCTTTACCGGTCCGAGGTTCACTGCCATCCGGATAAACGGTGGAGGAGAAAGTGTCAGTACGCCGTCGGTCGCTCCGGACCAGGCTCTCAACTACCGTAGCGGAAACACCACAACCGTAGCGTTCTCCGGAAAAGAGGTGGATTCTATTGCCTATAAATTGGCGAGGATGACAGATCCGATTACAGTCATATATCTTGAAGGTGGGAAAAAGGTTGGGGAAACACGCCTTAGTGATGTCCAGGCTGAAGGGCTGAGGTTGAGTTCACGTCTTGCCTATACCCGACGCGAGACATTGCTGTCTGAGAAAATGCTGACTTTGCTCAGCCATAAACTCGAGAGGCTCAAGAATTTAAATTCTAATATTGAAGATAGAAACGCCAACAAATAAGTTGGTATCTAACTAATATGTATAATAGAGAAAATTAAATAACTACGAACCATAAAACCAAGAGACCATGGAATTAACTGCTCAAGACCGCGAACTGTTACAGCGGAAAGGTATCAGTGAAGAGAAACTGGCCGAGGAACTTCTGATGTTGGCAAACGGATTTCCGTTCCTGCGCATCGAGGCACCGGCTACCCCGGGTCACGGAATCACAGTTGTGACTCCGGCCCTTGAAAAGCAAAGCGTAGAGATGTGGGACAAGTATTTGGCATCGGGTGCTACGGTGCTGAAGATGGTGCCCGCCTCCGGAGCTGCTTCCCGTATGTTCAAAAACCTGTATGAATTCCTCAACGGCAAGCACGATAAGCCCGAGACGGATTTCATGCGTGAGTTTTTTGCCGATATAGAACGTTTCGCGTTCTTCCCGCGCCTTAATCTGGTAACAATCCAGATGTTTGAGAAAAGCGTCGACACTCTGATCAAGGAGGGGCGTTACAAAGATGTAGTGGAAGCTCTTCTGATGCCCTCCGGTATGAACTATGGTAAGCTGCCGAAGGCGCTTCTGCAATTCCACAAGGTTCCCGGAACCTCCCGTACTTCGCTCGAAGAACACCTTGCCGAGGGTGCTCAGTACGCTAAAGGACATGATGGAAAGGTGCATTTGCACTTCACCGTTTCCGAAGATCATGTGCCTTTGGTAAAGATGAAGATCGAAGAGAAGAAGGGGATCCTGGAACATGAGTATGGCGCTGATTACGATATCACCCTCTCGGTTCAGAAGCCCTCTACAGATACAGTCGCCGCTAATATGGATGGTACCCCGTATCGTGAGAACGGTGAGTTGTTCTTCCGTCCGGGCGGACACGGTGCATTGATCGAAAACCTCAATGACCTCGATGCCGATGTTATCTTTATCAAGAACATCGACAATGTTGTTCCTGATTCCCAGCGCGATGTTACCCTAACGTTCAAGAAGGTTATCGGTGGAGTGCTTGTTGGGGTCAAGGAGATGATAAACCGCTACTGTCATCTGATCAAGAAAGGAAATCCGACCGATGAGCAGATCGAAGAGATGCTTCACTTCCTGCGCCATACCCTCTGCGTAACCCATGATAAGGCTGATGAAATGAATCGCGAGGAGAAACTCGAATATCTCTACTCCAAGTTCAATCGTCCAATCCGTGTCTGCGGTATGGTTAAGAATGAAGGAGAGCCCGGCGGTGGTCCGTTCTTGGCTGAGAATCCCGACGGAACTGTTTCTCCTCAGATCCTGGAGTCTTCTCAGATTGATCCCGAAAATAAGGAAGCCCAGAAGATGCTGAAAGAGGCTACCCACTTCAATCCGGTGGACTTGGTAGTCAGCACCCGTAACTGGGAAGGTGAGAAATTCAACTTGCCTGATTATGTAGACAAGGCTACGGGCTTTATCTCCATCAAGAGCCGCGAGGGTGTGGAGATCAAGGCATTGGAGCTGCCCGGCCTCTGGAACGGTGCTATGAGCGACTGGAATACCGTCTTGGTAGAAGTTCCGGTAGCGACCTTCAATCCGGTTAAAACAGTAGTGGACCTCCTGCGTCCAGCCCATCAGGCATAAAATTCTTAATCTCCTAATGGATCTGCCGAGAATGTCAGATTCATTAGGAGATATAAAAAAGCTACGCCCGGCGATCAATTATCAATTCGCCGGGCGTAATTATGTAAAACTGATTAAATTCAGATTAGAAAGTCCAACCGAGACGGAGAGCCGGAACTACGTATGTAGCCAGGTTGAGGTTGGTAGCCTTGCCGGTCTTGTCAGACTCGATGCTGTCAGACCAGTTGCCATCTGTAGTGTAGCCACCCTTGGTGTAAGAACCCGGGATAGTCTTGAAGCCAACCTTAACGCCGAGCTCAGCGCCTACATAGAGACCCTTGTAGAGGTAGAAGTCAACACCTGAGAAGATGTTCACATTGAACATAGTGTAAGAATTGGTGTTGTACTCCTTTTCAGTGCGAAGAACTTCAGTACCATTGTCGTTAACATCAACGAACTTGTTGGTGTTGCAAGAGCTCTGGAGAGCGAAGCCGAGGCCAGCGCCTGCATAGAGGTCGATGCGGCCTTTCTGCACGAGGTGACGCTCGTAACCCAGGTCGATAGCAAAGTTGCCGATGCGCTCTGTGCTGTTTATGTCTTTCATCAAGCCTTCACCATCAGGTTGCGGAGTTTTCTTGTTAGAGTCTACACCGAAACCGAGACCGATGCGGAGAGCGTCAGCGTTTGAGAAGAAGTAGCGGCCTTTGAGCTTCATGTTGTCAAGACCGAAAGTTTCGAAGTCATTGGAGAAGGGGTTGAACTGAACCTCTACAGAGAAATCGCCTGCTTCGGGGAGGTCAACATTGTCTGCGGCTTTCATGCCGAAAGTAGCGCCTGCAAGAAGGGCTACTGCAAGAATCATCTTTTTCATCATAATGAACTTTAGTTAAAGAATGATATAGTTAGAATATTATTTCTGATCGGGGAGGCCGAACGCGCGTCTTAACCTGACCTAAATTAGGGTAAGAATGTTGCACATTCGCCTTTTGATGGTGCAAAGTAAAGAATAAATTCTGACTTGTGCAAATTTTTTTAACAGTTTTGGAGTATAAATACATAAAAAGCGACCCTGCCATTCCTGTTAAAGGAGTGGCAGGACGCTTATTTTTATCCGTAAAAGAACGGTTTTTACCGATCCTTGAAATTAGTCAAGTTTGTGGATTACAAGGCCTGAGCGTAGCTTAGGCTCGAACCATGTGGTCTTCGGGGGCATGATATTGCCGGTATCGGCGATGTTGATCAGCTGATCCATGGTTACAGGATACAGGCCGAGGGCCATCTTCATCTCGCCACTGTCTACGCGACGCTTCAGTTCGCCAAGACCGCGGATACCACCCACGAAGTCGATTCTCTTGTCGCTGCGCAGGTCGGTAATTCCGAGTATGTCGCGCAGGATAAGGTCGGATGATACGGTAACGTCGAGTACCCCGATCGGATCCTGATCGTTGTAAGTGCCCGGTTTAGCGGTCAGTGAATACCACTTGCCTCCCAAGTAGAGAGTGAAGTTATGAAGGCCTGAGGGTTTGTATATCTCCTCGCCCTTTTCCTCTACCTCGAAGTTCTCGCGCAGACGATCAAGGAATTCTTCCTCGGTCAGACCGTTCAGGTCGCGTACTACGCGGTTGTAGTCTATGATCTGAAGGTGAGAGGAGGGGAAAGCTACGGCTAAGAAGTAGTTGTACTCCTCGTCGCCCTTATGGTTCGGGTTATTGCGGGCCTTCTCTGCGCCTACCAATGCTGCAGCGGCACTGCGGTGGTGGCCGTCGGCTATGTAAAGGTTCGGGATCTTCTCAAATTCCTCGGTGATGGTCTTGATCAGTTCCGGTTCTTCGATCAGCCAGAGAGTGTGGCCGAATCCATCGGGAGCTACGAAATCATACTCAGGAGTTCCAGCGGTTACGTCGCGGATTATCTGCTCTAATTTCTCGTTGTCGGGGAAAGCGAAGAATACCGGCTCGATGTTGGCATTGTTGATGCGGACATGCTTCATGCGGTCCTCTTCCTTATCGCGGCGGGTGAGCTCGTGCTTTTTGATGCGGCCCTCCATATAGTCATCTACCCATGCGGCGACTACGAAACCATACTGTGTACGTCCGTTCATTGTCTGGGCATAGATATAATATTTGTCGGTATCATCCTGTACCAACCATCCCTTTTCCTGGAACATCTTGAAGTTCTCTACGGCCTTGTCATAGACCTTGGGATCATGCTCGTCTGTGCCGGGCTCGAAGTCGATTTCCGGTTTGATGATACGGTAAAGGGATTTTTCGTTTCCTTCAGCCTCTTTACGGGCCTCTTCGGAGTTAAGTACATCGTAGGGGCGGGATACCACCTCTTCTACTAAGGCTTTCGGCGGACGTACGCCACGGAAAGGTTTTACTCTTGCCATTATGTATTAGATATAAGGTATGTTGTTAAAAGAATTTTTTATAGATATTATCCATGTAGAGACATCGCTTTGCGATGTTTGCATTGCCGGATTTGAATATAAACATGCCAAAGGCATGTCCCTACATCAGGTCCGGATCCGGGTTGGAGCTTTTCTTCTCCTTCCTCAGACAGGATGAGCAATACCCGAAGAGGGTCGCCGAGAAGTAAGTGGCCTTGAAAGCCGGATACTTCATCGTTATCAGCAGGCGCGATAGCTCCGGGTGGACCACCTCCTTAATCTTGCCGCAACCGGCGCACACTAAGTGCAGATGATTCGAGGTCTGGCACTCATATAGGGCTTGGTCCGCCTCCAACAGATGACGCCTTACGATGCCGGCCTTGCACAGTATCTCGACTGTACTGTAGACCGTTCCTCGGGAAACATGATATCCCGACCTCTCCATAGCATCGATCAGGTCATGGATCGCGAAATGCGATTTCATGGCCAAGGCCTCCTTCAGGATCGCGAATCGCTCCGGAGTCTTCCGCAATCCCTTCTTTCTCAGGTAAGTTGTAAGCTTAGACTCCGCTTCTTCGTAGGAAGAGGATTGGGAAGGGGAGGCGGATTCTGCCGGTTCGGTACTGCTCATAGCGCAAATTTAATTCTAACCTTTCATTTTGCCAAATTTTCAGGAGAGTTTTCTCGTTACAATGCCGTAAAACCTTCCTTTTAGACCCCAGTACCTCTTAAATTTTATGAGACGGGGTCTTACCCCAGTACCTATTAAATTTTATGAGACGGGGTCTTTGGCGGCTTTCATAAAACTATTACTCGGCCCCAAGAAAACCGGCCTCTTTTAAGTGGGCGATCATGGATTCCGATACCGGCTCATTCACACTCCGGGGATACCTTACCTCGGCGAATACCTGGGCTAAATTCTCCTTACCGTTCTCGGCCGCAAACCCGGCGTTGCCTGGGAATTCCTCTTTCTTCTTATATATATTAAGAATTTCTTCATCCGAGAGTTCGGGATAGCGGTCGTTATACAGTATTGCTTCCGTGTCGAGACGTTCACATTGCTCCGGCTCATTGGTGGGCCATCCTAATGCGAGCGAGGCCACAGGAAACACCAACTCCGGCAGTCCTAAGATCTCGGCCGTCTTCTTGGAATTATAGCTTACGGTACCTAACCAGCAGCATCCCATTCCGGCCATCTCGGCAATCGTGGTGATCTGCTGAGCCAAGATTACGGCATCTGTCATAGCCGTCTCGAAGGAGAGAAGGTTGCCGTATGCCGCATCCGCCTTACGCAGGCGACACCATCTGGTGAAACGGTTGAAGTCTGCGCATACGGTCAATATGACATTGGCTCCCGTGGAGGCGGGTTGATTGAAGTGGGTAGCGTTTATCTCCTCGCGTAGTTTTCCATCGCGCGATACGATAACTGAATAAAGTTGCATGTTGCCGCAAGTCGGGGCGCGCATCGCTGCCTCTACAATCTGACGTATCTGGGTATCAGTAACCGGCTCATCAGTGAACTGCCTGACAGTCCGCCGGTTGGCGAAATATGAATTAATATCAAGTTTTTTCATGGTCATTATATATCTTTATTCTTCTCCAAAATTAGTGAAAAATTTTGAAATGGGAAACTTTTCTTGTTGATAAAATTTTTATATCATTAATTATCAGAGAAATAAACATTTTTTCGGAAAACTTTTCAAAATTTTTATCCCGGGAAAGTTTGTCTATTCGGAAAATAATAGCGACCTTTGAGGCCGGAAAATAAAATTGCACTCTCAACATGAAAAATTCTTACACTCTCCCCTCGGTCGGTTCACCGACATACAGCTATGATGAAGCCTATGCGGCTGCCCTTGATTATTTCAAGGGTGATGAGTTGGCCGCCCGTGTCTGGGCCTCTAAGTACGCGTTGAAGGATTCTTACGGGCGTCTCTATGAAAAGACCCCTGATGATATGCATCATCGTATAGCCCATGAGATAGCCCGTATAGAAGCGCGTTATCCCAACCCGATGAGCCATGAAGAAGTATTCGAACTTCTCAAGGATTTCCGTTACATAGTACCCCAAGGTAGTCCTATGGCGGGTATCGGAAATAACCTTCAGGTAGGTTCATTGAGCAATTGCTTCGTTATAGGACTTGACGGCCATCCGGATTCCTATGGTGGCATCATTAAAATAGATGAGGAGCAGGTACAGCTGATGAAACGTCGCGGCGGAGTTGGCCATGACCTCAGCCATATCCGCCCGAAAGGGAGTCCGGTAAAGAACTCGGCTCTCACTTCTACCGGCCTGGTGCCTTTCATGGAGCGTTACAGCAATTCTACCCGCGAGGTTGCTCAGGATGGACGCCGCGGTGAGCTGATGCTTACCGTAAGCATCAAGCATCCCGACTCGGAGCGTTTTATCGATGCCAAGATGGAGGAGGGAAAGGTTACCGGTGCCAACGTTTCAGTCCGTATTGATGATGATTTCATGAAATCGGCTATCGAGGGTAAGCCTTATACCCAGACGTATCCGGTAGATGTCAAGGAAGGGGAGGCCCCATCCGTTGTATCCGAGATAGATGCCTCGAAGCTTTGGGGAAAGATCGTACATAATGCTTGGAAGAGCGCCGAACCGGGTGTCTTGTTCTGGGATACGGTCAGACGCGAGAGTGTACCTGATTGCTACGCTGACCAGGGTTTCGAGACTATCTCTACCAATCCATGCGGGGAGATCCCTCTTTGTCCATACGACAGCTGCCGTCTGGTTGCCATTAACCTTTACGGCTATGTGAAGAACCCATTCACCCCGGAAGCGGAGTTCGATTTCGAGCTTTTCCGCGAACATGCCGGGAAGGCTCAGCGTATAATGGATGATATAATCGATCTGGAAATGGAGAAGATCGAGACTATCATAGACAAGATCAAATCCGACCCGGAGACGGCGGAGGTGAAGTCCACGGAATTGCATCTTTGGGAGAAAATCCGCGATAAGACACTGAAGGGGCGGCGCACCGGCTGCGGCACCACCGGCGAGGGTGATATGCTCGCTGCCTTAGGGTTGCGCTACGGTACTCCCGAGGCTACCGCGTTCTCCACTGAGGTTCATAAACAGTTGGCCTTGGCCTATTACTCAGCTTCAGTAGATATGGCGGCCGAGCGCGGTGCGTTCGAGGTTTATGATGCCGAACGAGAGAAGAATAATCCGTTTATCCAGCGTATCCGCGAGGCTGATCCGGAGCTCTACGAGCGTATGATCAAGAATGGTCGCCGGAATATCGCGTGTCTTACCATCGCTCCGACCGGTACAACCTCCATTATGACCCAGACTACGAGTGGTATTGAGCCTGTGTTCCTCCCGGTATATAAGCGTCGTCGCAAGGTTAATCCTACAGACGAGAATGTCCATATTGACTTCGTGGATGAGGTGGGAGATGCCTTCGAGGAGTTTATCGTCTATCATCATAAGTTCCTTGAATGGATGAAAGTCCAGGGCATCGAGCCTAAGAAGAACATGAGTGCCGTAGAATTGGAGCGTCTTGTAGAACGTTCACCTTATTATAAGGCTACCTCCAATGATGTAGACTGGATGGAGAAGGTAAGGATGCAAGGGGCGGTCCAAAAGTGGGTGGATCACTCCATCTCCGTTACAATCAACCTCCCATCGGATGTCAGCGAGGAGCTTGTAGGGAAGCTGTACGAAGAGGCTTGGAAGGCAGGATGTAAGGGTTGCACTGTTTACCGCGACGGCTCGCGCAACAATGTCCTGGAGGCTGTCAAGTCTGAAAAGAAACCGGAAGAGCATCTGATTCAGATTCCGGATCATCTGGCAAAGCGTCCGATAGAGTTGGAGGCCGATGTAGTGCGGTTCCAGAATAATAAGGAGAAATGGATCGCCTTTGTAGGCCTTGTGGATGGTCGCCCATACGAGATCTTCACCGGTCTGGCCGATGATGAGGATGGCATCTTCTGTCCCAAATCCGTGGATCATGGTAAGATCATCAAGGCTATGGATGCCGAGGGACGTAAGCGCTATGACTTCCAGTTTATCAACAAGCGCGGTTATAAGACCACAATCGAGGGATTGTCAGAGAAATTCAATCCGGAGTTCTGGAATTACGCCAAGCTTATATCGGGTGTATTGCGTTACGGAATGCCGATCGACCAGGTGCTGAAATTGGTAGGTGGCCTGGAACTGGATTCCACCAACATCAATACCTGGAAGAATGGAGTAGAACGCGCCTTGAAGAAATATGTGCCCAACGGTACGAATGCCAAAGGTGAGAAATGTCCTCATTGCGGTGCTGAGGCTCTGGTTTATCAGGAAGGATGCCTGATCTGCAAGAACTGCGGCACATCCCGCTGCGGATAACCCCTTTACCGAACCCATTCCTCTTCCAAAGAGGGTAGAATCCTCATTTCCGAGGGTATTACCACCTTCTTATGGGAAGGAAAGGGATAAAAACGAAAAAAAATTAAAAAACTTCCGGCAAATGCGCTATGTAGTTGCCGGAAGTTTTGTATATTTGTTAACCACATAGAGAACCATGAAAAATTCTTATCCTCCCAGTTAACCGGAGTAAGAATTCAGGCTTGACAAGAATAAATTTTAAATTACCATCTATACCAATGAAATTAAAATTTCATATCAATTACCATACCGAGTGGGGCCAGGCGCTTTACATCTACGGCGATATCCCGGCTCTCGGTTCCGGCGACCCCCATAAGGCGCTGGAAATGGAGATGATCGGTCCCGACCTTTGGGCCTTGGATCTGGATCTGCAAGACTCCACCCCTGATTTCGATTACCATTTTGTAGTGAAAGCTCCCGAGCAAGCATGGCGCTTCGAGTGGGGTAAGGGCCATCTGTTCCGCAAGGGACCTGGTGTTTCGCTCTACAACATCTTTGATTCATGGCTCGGCGAGCCGGGCGAGAAACCCTATTACAGCTCAGCATTCGTAGATGGCATCCTGTCTCGCGAGAACCGCGATATGCCTATCTATACTCTTCCGGGCAACATCAACCTGCGGGTTTTGGCACCGATGGTGGCTCCCGATGAGGTGTTGGCAGTCTGCGGCGAGGGGGATGTGCTCGGCAACTGGAATCCCGAGGAGGCCATCCTTATGAATGATTCCCGTTACCCGCTCTGGGAATGTAACGTACCTCTGCAGGGTCTTCACATGCCGTTCGAGTACAAGTTCTTGATCGTCAATAAGCAGACACGCGAGGTTCGCGCATGGGAAGCTACCTCAAACCGCATCTTCAACATTAAGCCCCAGGCTCCCAACGAGGTGATCGTTGTGGAGGGCGTTGAGTTCGCCAATCCCCGCCACGACTGGCGCGGGGCCGGAACCGCGATCCCGGTATTCTCCATCCGCACAGAGGAAGATTTCGGTGTAGGTGATTTCGAGGATATAAAGAAGATGGTCGACTGGTGTAAGCTTACCGGTCAGAACATGCTTCAGGTGCTTCCGATTAATGACACTACCAAGACCGGAACTTGGGTTGACTCTTACCCATACAGTGCTAACTCAACCTTCGCCCTCCATCCGATGTACCTCCGTCTGGAGAAAGTCGGTGAGCTGGAATCCCCGGAGCGCCGAGATTATTTCGAGAGAAAACGTCGTGAACTGAATTCCTTGACGGAGGTTGATTACGAGGCAGTGAACGCTGCCAAGCATGAGTATCTTCGTGAGATCTTCGCTCAGGAGGGTGATAAGACCCTGAAGTCAGAGGATTATAAGAGGTTTATAGAAAAGAATAAGAGTTGGTTGGAGAGCTATGCCGTATGGTGCGTTCTGCGCGATCAGTATTCAACTCCGGACAATAATCTCTGGGGCGAGATGGCGGTATATGATGCTGACAAGGTAGCCCGTTATGCCCGCGATCACAAGGATCAGGTTAATTATATCTACTTCGTCCAGTATCACTTGGACCGTCAGCTGCGTGAGGTGAGGGATTATGCCCACACCAACGGAGTAGTGTTGAAGGGTGATATACCTATCGGAGTTGGTCGTTTCAGTGTGGATGCTTGGCAGTATGTACGCCTCTTCAATATGAATTGCCAGGCCGGTGCACCGCCGGATGACTTCTCAGTCCTTGGCCAGAACTGGGGCTTCCCGACCTACAACTGGGATGAGATGGCCCGCGATGGATTCAAATGGTGGAAGGACCGCTTCCGCAAGATGGCCGAGTATTTCGATGCTTACCGTATTGACCATATCCTCGGATTCTTCCGTATATGGCAGATCCCGATGGAAGCTCTTCATGGCTTGTTGGGTTATTTCAACCCTGCGCTGCCGTTCTCTCCGGAAGAGTTGCGTAATAGCTATGACTTCTGGATCGATGTCGATCTTCAGACCAATCCTCTGATCTTGGAATGGATGCTTACTGACTTCTTCGGAGAGTATACACAAGAGGTGAAGGAACAGTATCTGGATCATATCGTCAATGGCCGCTACCGCCTGAAGGAGTTCGTGAACACCCAGCGCAAGGTAGCCGATTACTTCGCCACTCAGGAGAAGGACGAGAAGAATACGCGTATCGAGCAGGCTCTCTTGGGTCTTATCGATGATGTGCTCTTTATCGAGGATCCATATAATAAAGGAAGGTATCATCCACGTATTTCCGCGCAATACACCTATCAGTTCCGCAATCTTACGGATTATGAGAAATGGTGTTTCAACCGTCTTTACAATGACTTCTTCTACCATCGTCATAATGACTTCTGGTATGGGAAGGCAATGTGGAAGCTACCGCCGTTGTTGGATTCCAACGGCATGTTGACCTGCGGTGAGGACTTAGGTATGATTCCGGATTGTGTACCGGAGGTGATGCACCGTCTGCAGATCCTTTCGTTGGAGATCCAGCGTATGCCGAAGGATCCCAAGACTGAGTTTGGCGACACTTGGCATTATCCGTACCAGAGCGTCTGCACTACCTCTACCCACGATATGGCTGGTATCCGCGCATGGTGGGAATCCGACCCGGCGCAGAGCCAGCGTTACTTCAATCAGGTATTGCATGAGAATGGGGCTGCGCCTTACTTTGCTGAGCCTTGGATTTGCACCAAGATAGTGGATCTTCAGTTGAAGTCGCCCTCTATGCTCTGCATCCTGCCCTTGCAGGACTGGCTGAGCACCGACGGCAAGCTGCGTCGTGAGATACCGGCAGAAGAGCAGATCAACGAGCCCGCTAATCCGACCCACTACTGGCGTTACCGCATGCACCTGACAGTAGAGAAGCTCCTCAGCTGCACCGACTTCAACGACACCATCACCAAGATGATCAAATACTCCGGCCGCTAATCCCCCCCCGGCCTCATAACCAAAGGGTTGCGCTCAATCAGCGCAACCCTTTGATTTACTCAAATTTAGGCATTCCAGCTACTTATGTGGCTGTATTACAGTATATCACGCCAATTTCGCATGTTATACAACATGCTTTTTGGACCTCTGCGGAACATCTGCTATAAAGCCCCCGGGAGCAAGCCCCGCGAGCGACCACCCCAACCCAGTCGAAACACCCCGGAAGCTTAGACCTTCTGTCCTATCATATAACAAAAGAGAACCCGGAGGGTATAAAAGTTCTGGGGGGTTCTGGGGGAAGATGAAAAAAAGCGAGGCGTCCCGAGCGATAATTATTTAGCTTAGTTGTTAAGGTCGCTCGCGAAGCTCACTCCCGGGGGCTTTCCCGCAGACTTTCGCGGAACATCGCTTTATAGGAACTTATGTATCGAAGGAAGCCGGGAGCAGATTGGATTGCTGCAATTGGACTCCACCGGCATAAAATTTTCTCCTTATCTTGTAAATGCCATCTGCATCCAAATTTTCCGACTGAACCATAGCCATAATCTCAGAAAAATTGCTAATTTTGTATTCAGGTAACGCCCAACTGAAAATGACCTCATCCACCTCTGGTCGCTTTGCCTCGACAAAGAATCAGTAAACAGGAAAAGTAACCGCTCAGCCACTTGGCTCTGCCAAGACATGTGGCGAGAGCCAAACATTCCCGATTCCTCGGCGACGGCATCTCATCCCTTATCAAGGTCAAGGAGACCACCGACCTATTCTCGTTCCTCGACGGCGACAGCGGTTCGCTTTTCGGCAACGAAGTCCGTGGACTCGACGACTTTGAATTAATTTGCTTTTTAATTGTTAAATAAGTATGGCAGATATAATAAAAATTGAAGA
>CAZKJP010000035.1:0-24896 GCA_964553075.1 uncultured Sangeribacter sp.
AACGGCGCGAGGACGCGCCTCCTCCCCAGCTAAAACCTGATTCCTTTATTGTACAGCAGTTCTACGAAAAATTGACCCCATTACCTTATTACTGTCCTTTGGCTGGGGAGGAGGCGCGTCCCGCGCCGTAAAGATAGAAAGGTATACCGGGATATACGAGTATGCTTACAATTGATGATTTCCACGTGGAAATACAGGGAGTTTATCCGCGCCTTGTCAAGGCTTTTTGTTAAAGCTTTGAATAATCCTTATTATTAATTTTCAATTATTTAGAAAAATTGCTATTTGAGTTATAGTCGGGATTGCGTCCCTTATACGTCCGTCAGTTCGGCAGACTCTTCGATTTCCGTTTCCCTTTTATTTACTGAGGGTTTGCGGTAATATCTTTGCTGGTTGTCGAGAAGCATCTTGATTATTTTATCCTTCTCGTCAAGAAGCCGGTCCTTCAAAATGATGATCCGTTCCTTTTCCTCAAGAAGCTTTTCCAGCAAATACCGGCTCTCGTTATTTTCACTCTGCCCGGCGTTCAGGTGAGTATGAATCTCGGCTGAGCCGATTATCGAACTCGCACTCATATCACCTACCATCTGACTTACACCGACCTCCTGTTCCCCTCGGTAATCGAAGAACTGGGCCGGGTCTTCTCCGATAACAGAGCAGACTTTCTCCAGCTGCGCTGTGTTGAAAGTCTCCATGTTGAACATCTTCGAAAGATATACCGGAGTTATATCCATTTTTTCTGCAACTTCCTTCTTTACTAACCGCTTCTTCAGGATCATCGCGTTTAGCAGCTTGCCGTTGTGTTTCATTATTCGTTAAATTTCCTTAATTCTTAAACAGGTATTATATTGAATCGGAAATTATGACTAATTTCGCATTGCAAGATACTAAATATTTTCAATATATGCAAGTACTACTCAATTCAAGGCCTCGTTCTCAGAGGCTGAAAGCATACCTTAAAAGCCTACCGCTGCAGAAAAGGAAAGAGGCTCTTCTATTGATGCAACAGGATGGTATTAACATTGCATCTCTTAAGTTCTACATGTACAATGGAGAAATTCCAAAATTCATGGCAGAAGACATCGAGTATTGTTTAGGCATAAGCATTTTCTGATAGAGGTATGGACAAATTAGCTATCGACAGAGTATATAAGGAGGCTGATATCCGAGATCATGTGCCAGGAGCGGACACTACAAAACCTCAATCATACGTTAAATGCCCGCAATGCGGTAAGGAGGGAAGGAACAAGGGCCTGGTAGTAACCCATAAAAATAGGGTTAACATGGCAAAGTGCTTTTCCTGTAATTTCATCCTGCATAATGCGGTGGAAGCGGAAATGCACTACCAAGGTATTAGCAAGAATGAGGCAATTAAGAATTGCGCCAAAGGCCTAAGCATCGATATCGAGGAGAAGAGTAAAAAGGAGGAAGACCGGACAAGGGCGAAGCCGGGAACTTTCGCTTACAGGCAGCTGAAGGCATCCGGGCTCGAACCGTCGGATGTTGTGGCCTATCGATATGATCAGCATGGGAAGCGTATCAAGGGTGAACCGGGTCTGAATCCGTTTGTAACGGGTGGAGTGAAGCCGGGTTGGGTACCTTCTTTCATGGAGAATGAGATGCTTATTTTTTACTATGACCTGCAAGGGAACATAGTAAAGTATGCAACCAAGGGAGCAGCCGGGCGCCCTAAGCAGTTTTTCCGGGTGCGCTGGTCGAATCCGGAAGAGAAGATTGACAAGACGGGCAGACCGGCTAAATATATGTCACCTAAGGGGGCATCTGTCTGTTTCTATATCCCGGAGTTCATCCGCGCTAAATTCAATGCTGAAGAAGAAATTGAAACCCTGATCGTACAGGAGGGCGAGAAGAAAGCTGAGAAGGCTTGTAAGCACGGTATCCCATCTATAGGAATACAGGGTATTTTTAATATCGGCAATGATCAAGGACTACCGCGCGAACTCCAATATATAGTAGAGAAATGTAAGGTAAAGAACATTGTACTGCTTTTCGATTCCGACTGGGATGCAATATCTCCGAACATAAAGAACGGAGACGACGCAGACTTGCGGCCTAAGATGTTTGCTATGGCTGCTGTTAAGTTCCGCAAGTACCTACGGACTCTCAATAACATCAACCTGCCGGTTGATGCATTTTTCGGCCATATCAAGGAGAATGAAGCCGGAGACAAGGGTATTGATGATCTTCTTGTAAACACACTCAAGGGTAAGGAAGACCAGCTTTGGCCGGACTTCTCCACGGCCATGAACCATCACAAGGGACAGGGCCAATGGGTAGATGTCCATAATATCTCGACAATAGCGGAGACTAAGATATATGATTTCTGGGATCTCAACGACAAGGATAAGTTCTTCGCGCGCCATTCTGAGGAGCTGAAGGATCTAAAGTATTTCAAGTTCTCGGGAGTCCAATACTGCCACGATGATGAAGGGTTCAAGATTGATAATTTCGCGGGCAAAAACGAAAAATTCTGGGAAACCGAGACGGACGAGAAGGGTAAATCAAAAGTTATTTTTCATGCCAGGACAGCTTTACAATTTCTTGAAGCTAATGGATTCAGGATCTTGGCAGAATCTATGGACGATTCCAAATCTAATACATTCATCAAGATTGATGATAAGGTATTAGATATAGTGACTTCTAAGAAGATTAGAGAATTTACTTCAAGTTTCGTTTACAAGACAACCAAGAGCCTGCTGGTACATGATTACTTCATCATGAATATAAGCCGGTTATTAGCTGAAGATAAGCTTGAACACATGCAGGCGATAGATCCGGACGAGTTCGTATGTTTTGAGCCTACACGACAAAAAATCTGCTTCGCTAATTCAAGGTACTATATTTCTGCTGACGGTCTGACTCCGTGCGAGGGGGAAGATTACGTCTGGCGTTCGGTCATCATAGATCACGAGCTGGAGCGAATACAGCTAATTGAAGATATAAACTTCGATCCTGATAAGGGCTGGAAGCTTTCATTTAATCCAAAGATAGAGGATTGCGAGTTTTTCCGGTTTCTTCGAAATACATGCAATTTCTTTGACCACAAGCCTATCGAGGAGTTTACCGAGGAAGAGAGAAGCGTTATGGCCCATCACCTGGCTAACAAACTTTCTTCCTTAGGATTCCTCATGGTCGACCGTAGGGATAGGGCTGTAGAGAAAGCTATTGTAGCTATGGATGCCAAAATGTCAGAAGTAAATAAAAGCTGTGGCCGTTCCGGTAAATCTTTTATCGGGTTGGCTCTAAGCTATTTCAAAAAGCAGACGTTCATCGATGGAAGATCTACCGAACAAGATAAGCATTTCTTTACAGGGGTTGACCGTGATACGCGTATGGTCGTAATCGATGATATAAAGATTAATTTCGATTTCACTAAGCTCTATCCGGCTATCACTGCAAATATGGTTATAAATAATAAATACGGCAGCATATACACCATTGATTATTATTCTGCGCCTAAAATCTATATAACTACTAACCATGCCTTAAATATCAAGGAGGAATCTACTTTGGACAGGATCAACTTTATGTTGTTCTCTGATTACTACTCTACGCGCTATAACCCTATGAAGGAGTTTGGCCACCGTCTTTTCGATGATTGGGAAAATGAGCAGTGGAATCTGTTCTACAATCTGATGATTGATTGCGTTATCTGGTACTACAGGTTGCTTCAGCCGGGATCTTGGGGTAACGGGGGACTGGTTGCGCCTCCAATGGAGCAGATAGAGGCAAGGACGGAAAGACAGGATATAGGGGAAGCGTTCCTTGATTGGGCTGATACTTTCTTCCATCCTGAAAGTTCGAATATAAATACCAGGTTGGTTAGAAAGGAGGTGCAGGATGCTTACTTTGCAGAGAATCCGGGACAAATTTACAAGATCTCAAGCAGGGTATTTAGCCAAAAATTGAAAACGTACTGCCAGTTCCGGCATCTGGATTTCAATATCTTTAAAAAGGACCCTGACGGTATCAGCTTTTTAGAGTTTGTTCAACATAGCGACCGTTCTTTCATCGGAGACAGAGATACTGCTAACGGAAAAGAATATATAACAGTATGCACTCGAGATTTCGCTTTAACACAACGATTCTCATGAACAGGGACAAGCTTTTAAGACCGGGGATCTCTCCTAAGGTAATTGCAGACGGTTACAACGAATACAGGCTCTTTGCAGGTGGTAAGATCGTGATCGAGGCGTACACTGCTGAACCATTACCGGGATTATGGGTATTGGGATTCCGGCTATTAGAGGGGATGAATCAGACACGGAGACTACCGGGAGAAGGGAATGGGTGGTTCGCATCTGAGCCGGCAGCTCTCTATTGGTTTGGCGGAGCTCTAAAAAAGAGGAGCGAGAAGGATGAAGCTTTCGGGCAGGCCGCTAAGGAGGCCGACAAAGTGGCCTATAGACTCTCCCAACGTAGCCTTTTTGAGGGTTTATAGGGGAATCTTTCATCAGAATTTAACTTAACTAATTAATATATAATAGGTTGCTTGTTCGGCAACCTATATATTTATATATATATATTTTTTTGTTCTTTCTTTTAATAAAAAAAGCCTGAGCCTTTTGTGCTTTTGTGCTGAGGTATTTATGTTCTTAATAATTAAAGAGTTGTGACAGTACTTAATTTTGTGCTGACTGTGTGCGTTTATTCGTTTTGTGCATGTTTTTGAGTGCTCTCTTAAGCTGTGTTAAGTAAAGGGTTGATTTTTAATATATTATTAATTTTAGCACATAGCACACAAAAAAGGGGCTACC
This sequence comes from uncultured Sangeribacter sp., assembly GCA_964553075.1. Lineage (GTDB taxonomy): Bacteria > Bacteroidota > Bacteroidia > Bacteroidales > Muribaculaceae > Lepagella. Next base: position 4,779 of record CAZKJP010000035.1, read on the forward strand.
GAGACCATTTAATATATATAATTTGCACACACGGAAATTTTTGCACAAAATATTTTGCTTATTAGTTTAATTTTTAATTGGTTAGCTTGTTTTTATCTGCAAAAATGGTTAACTTTGTATTAAGGCTTGCTCTTTTGGGTTAGTCTCTCGAATAAAGTTTTGTGCTGAGTTTTCATTTATGAGCGTTACTCTTCTTATCCCACTGCCGGACTATCTGCGCCAGTGGTGTTCTTATGCTTTTGATGGGGTTTCTCCGGTCAGGTTCCCCAACGGTTCGGCTGAGAATGCCGTTCTTAAAGCCTTTATCCGGAGACGTCGCGCCACAGATCCGCCTCCTTTGACTGATGCACCGGGTTATCTTAAGATAGTGCTACCGGATTTCAAGGGGATGCCTTCCGAATATTTCAATGTCTTACCTCCTAAGGGCGTGGATACCCTGATATCGGTTATCTCGGCCAGGTTCGATGTGCAGCTCTTCGCGGATGTGTTCCCTCTTGTAGGTATCGCTGATATCGATAAGTCTATTTGGGCATAGATGCAGAAGGTTGGGATAGAGGATACCGAGCGGAATTTCCATGCTGTCAAGAAGCGGTTCCAACGTCGCGTTAAATGCTACCGGAATGCGGAGCGTCAGAAGGCGAAAAGATTTCAGAAAAAATCAGGGAATAAATACCCCTGATTTTTTAGGGCGTTTCCTTCCGTGGCTTGTGTTTCCTATGTTTACTTTGTTTGCCATGTCACTCTTTGTTTCCATTGTTTCCTTTTTATGAATAAATCTTCTGTTTCTTCTCTGTTGGCCGTTTATGCGTTCCCGGCTGACTCTCTGCCTGACCATGTAGATTTCATGATCATGGCGGGACGTACCCCGAAATTACCGGATCTTGAGGACGCTGTGCGCCTCGATGTTGCACAAGGGGGCAAGTTGACCATTTCTGATTCCATAAAGGGGAACCGCCGGCTGAAACTCGCTGAGCTTTCCTTCACTTCCCCTAATGATCTGCCAGATTTCTGCCGCTATGCTTTCGTGGCTCTCACCGGAGGGGGTGGGCTGCGTCTGTTGGGACGCAAGGAAAATCCGGGATGCTCTGTCTCGATGGTGGACCACTTGGCCGATGATTATGCTTCGGCTTGCGCCTACGATTATACCGTAAAATTCTCCGGTCTGGCCGCCGGCGTGGTCGTCGGTAATATTAATCCGTCCTTTATGGCTGACTAAATGGGGTGTAATTTCGCGGTATATCAGTTTTACCGCTATGAAATTTAATCTATATCTTACCGGTTACGTCGGTGGTTGGGATTTCGATGCCGACTCTATCTGCCGTTACCTCCATTATGCACAGGATCAGCATCTGGAGGTGTGCATTGAGTCTATCGGTGGTTCCCTTAACTCCGGCCTCCGTATTATGGCCGGTTTTGGCCGTCATGGTGATGTGGCGGTGCATCTTACCGGTGCTAACGCTTCGGCTGCTACCCTGGCGGCTATGGGCGCTTCGCGTGTTACCATCGATGAAAACGCTTCTTTCCTGATCCATAAGGTCTCGACCGAGATCTCGGCTTTCGCCAACGCTGACAATATCGAGGAGATCATTAAGGCTCTCGAGGAAGCTAAGGAGGATCTCGATAAATCGGATGCTTTCATTGCCGCTATATATGCCAGACGTTGCAAGAAGTCCTCTGAGGAACTTCTCGCACTTATGGCCAACGAGCGTTGGCTGACTGCTCAGGAGGCTCTCGAATGGGGTTTTGTCGATGAAGTTACCTCTTATGCCGATGATGCCTCGGAGCTTCAGAATCAGGCTATGATAAAGGCAGTAGCTGAAGCCGGACTTCCGGAGCTTCCGAACATCCAGGCTGTAGCCAATCAGCCGGTTTCTACTTCATCTGAGCCGGTAGAGCAGCACACCGCGGAACCGGATACGAAGAACGCGGGCTCGATCATTGCGGAGTTCCGCAATTTCGCAAGCCGTCTCTATGCCCGTTTCTTCGCTGACAAGCAGCCGGAACCGGAGCAATCAGCTACAGTGGCTCAGCCTCAGAATGTGGCTCAGTCTCCGGAGCCTACGCCTGAACCTGAACCGAATCCGGAACCTGAACCGACTCCGGAACCACAGCCGGCTAAAAGGGTGATGGTTGCTTCGCGCCAGTCAAACGGTAATTCCTCTCTGGGCGAGTTCGTAAATGTATCGCGTTCTGCGCGCGACCTTTATAACTCTCTGCCCTAACCGGGTTTTCATTGTAATACTTCACTTCCTTTCTCTCTCTCCTCAATTTTTATTGTCCAATCCTAATTTATTTTTGTCCTTATGCCTGCTTTACCTGAAATAAATTTCACCCTGGAAGATTTCCAGGAAGCGGCCAGAACATACCGTGAGGAGCTGTTGCGCCTCCCGATCATCGCTCTGGAAGAAATCCTTCCTTACGTTACTGTCCGCCCGGGTATCCGCTATTCCGAGTCCGTGGCTTCGGCTTCGCTTGATGGCGTGCAACTGGCTCCTTATAAGCCTAACCTTAAGTCCGAGGCTGTTCTTAATATCGCTATGCGTGAGCTTAAGACCTATTTCGGCACTATCAACCTTCCTTTTGAGCCTAACCAGGCTATTCAGACTATCCTGGGCCACCGTGCTTTCCAGGCTTCCGGGGATGCTCTGTCTGACACTCCGACGGCCAAGGAGGTGCTTGCTCTGCTGATAAAGGGTATCGCCCGTTCTCTGTTGCTTGCCCTCTGGACAGCTAAGCGCGATCCGTCCGGCAAGACCACCAAAGATCTTTTCGATGGTTGGGATACCATCACCGAAAAGGAAATCGCCAACGGGGCTATTTCTGCTGCAAACAAGAATTATCTGAAGCTCTCTACGGCTATCAATAATCAGAATGCGGTAGATATCTTCAAGCAGATCATGTATGCTCTGACTCCGGAACTACGCGCTCAGGAGTGCTTTATCTATGTTCCTCAGGAGTATGTAGATGCCTACAATGAGGCTTATCTGCTCACCCATCCGGCTGTTGCATACAATACCAAGTATAACCAGGTGTCTGTAGAAGGCTCTAACGGGCGTCTTACTTTCGTTCCGCTCCTTTCCAAGGCCGGCTCTAAGTTCATCCATATCTCCGTTAAGGAGAATATGCTGATTGGCGTTGATCAGATGTCGGATGCCGAGCAGGTGCGCGTTAAGGATTACGAGCCGGACACTCTGACAATGATGGTGCGTATGTTCTGGGGCGAGGAGTTCGAGTCTGTCGATGGCCGCCGCCTGATGGTCGTTGAGCTTCCGGGGGCTGCTGCTGAAGTTCCTGAAGTCCCGGAACCTTAAGATACATTGTCCTTAGTGCTTTTTTGTTGATTGTTTCACTGCCGTAAGCCTGTCTTTGCCCGGGCTTACGGCCAATCAGATTAATTATGTCTAAAGTTTGTAAGATCATACAGGAGTCTCTCGATTGGTGCGAGGGCGCGCCTGAGTTCGCCGGTATGCAGCCGGAGGTTTATTTCACCGCTAAAGCTAACATAGTTCAGTGGCCTACTTATCTGGAGGCTGACGGGGAAGATGGCAACCCGGGGGCTGTCCGTTCGGGTGATTTCAAGCTCCGGGCTGATAAATCCTTCTATAAGCTTCGTGTACTGCCGGACAAGTCCCAGTACACTTCGGAGGCTCAGGGTGAGTACCCGAATGTTTCTTCTCTCAATAAGCTGACGTTGGTTTGCCCGGGTGCCGGTCCTAACCAGTCTAACTTGGCGCGTTCTATCAATAATGTGGACTGCGTATTTATCTACCGTGATCTGCGCGGGCGTTGGCGTATCGTGGGCGCGCCAAATTGGGTAGGTAAGAATACCGTTGGCCAGGATGGAGGCCAAGGCCCCACCGGTACGGCCAACACTACGGTTACTGTTGAGCAGACGGACTTCACCCCGGCTCCTTTCCTCCATGGCTCTTTCCCAACTGAGGAAGGGGATATCGAGGCGGTTCTGACTGATTTTGTCCTCCCTGACAATAATGGATGAGAAGTTTACCGAGCGGTTGCAGGATTGGCTTAACCTTCCTGCAGCCGAACGGGATCTGTCCCAAGGCGCGGATCTCCTTCTGAGCCTGACCGGCTCTAAGGTGACGGACGCGCGGATCAGGCGCAATCTGCCTCAGTTCGCTGCTTTCCTCGAAACTGAGCTTTCTAAGCACCTTAAGTTCCGGCTGGAGAAACTCACCCACCGGGAGTTCCTCAAGATGGAAAAGGCTGCTGATGATGCCATCAAGCGCCATTTCGATAAGATGCCGCCTGATCCCGGCTCTCCATCCAGACGGGGCAAGCGTCCGGATCACGAAAATCTGCCATACGAGATACGGCAACTTTTCGAGCTTAATATGGATGACCGCCGGAAGATGGCCGAATGTCATCTCCAGTTGCGTAAGCTGTCGGGTAAGTCCCTGACCTGTCCCGATTCCGACCGGTTCCCGTTCGTCAAGGAGCTGGTCAGGCTCGATAAGCTTTGTATCGAGCGCTGGAAAAAATACGATTCCTACCCTAAGGCCTGATTTGATTTATGTACCATTCTATTGAGGAAGCTTGCCGGTTGCACCTGTATTCGGAGGAAACGACCCTCCGGGAGCTATACCCCAATCCGGTTGCGGATGGGGTCCTGCGGGTGCGCGAGATGTATCAATGGCTGGTTGCCAATCCTTCCCAGCCGGACCGGGCTTTCATTGAGGAATGTGTTTACCGTTTCGATATCTCCAGGCCTACGGCCTACAAGATTCTGAGGGTAGTAAAGACGCTACTGCCTACCATCTCGGAATCTTCTAAGGCGTTCCACCTTTGGCGATTCAATGAGATGATCCTGGCTACTTTCGAGAATGCCAAGAAGCGAGGGGACGCGCGTACTATGGAGCGTTGCGTGGCTGACTATGCGCGATACAATACCGTTGATAAGGAGGATATCATGAAAGTGCCGGTTGATGAGATAAAGGTGCAGCCCTTTACGGCTACTGATGATCCTTCGGTTCTTGGCCTGAAGCGTATACCGAATGTGCGTAGGCGCGTTCAGGAGCTGTTGGAAAAATATACTAACGATTCTCCGGATATCCAGGATGTTTCTTATGAGGAAGCGGATCTGGAGCTGGATGTGCTTTTTAAGCCCGATCCTCCTGATCCGGCTAAATTTTCTGATTCATGAGACAAGTTAAATATATAGCGGTACATTGTTCGGCGGGTAATCAGCGCAATACTGCCGCCGATATCGTTAATTACCACCTCAAATCTCTTAAGTGGTCCCGCCCGGGATACCATTACATTGTAGAAGCTTCCGGGCGTGTGGTTAACACCCAGCCCGTTGAGCTGATTTCTAATGGGGTATCGGGCTATAATTCGGTTACGGTCAACGTTTGCTATATCGGTGGTGTGGATGTTTCTAAAAAGAACCTCCCGGCTATCGATAACCGTACGCCGGAGCAGAAGAAGGCTCTTATTGAGCTGCTGAAGGAGCTGAAAGAAAAATTCCCGTCGGCCATCATTCAGGGCCACCGGGATTTCCCGGGCGTCAATAAGCAATGCCCGAGTTTCGATGCTAAATCTGAATATGCGTCTTTATAATCTTCCGGAGATCCCGTAGCCGGGGTCTCCTTTTCTTTTTCTCTAATTCATTACCATGGAACAGAAGCTTGTCTATTTCAATGACCCGCAACGTCTCACCCAGCTTATCGGGGCGCGTACGTCGGTGGTTGTCGCCGGGCGACGCACCGGCAAGACGGACTCCATAGCGGCCCCGTTCATGCTGCGCAATATGCAGCGAATGCCGGGTTCTGTCGGTGGTATAGTAGTTCCTACTTTCCGTCATGGCCTCACTGCCACCCTACCGGGTTCTTTGGCTGCTTGGGAGCGTTGGGGTTATCATTCGGGTATACATTATGTTGTAGGCAAGCAGCCCCCTTCTTGGTTCGCTAAGGATCGCGCGGTGGAGATCCGCGATTGGTCCCGAGCTGTCGCTCTATATAATGGCTCTGTCGCTGTCCTGCTGTCCCAGGACTGCGCCATTTCTTCTAACTCCCTTACTCTTTCCTGGCTCTTGGTAGATGAAGGGCGTTTCGTCGATTACCGTAAGCTTCATCAGGAGACTCTGCCGGCTCTGGGCGGTATCAAGTCGCGTTTCGCTTCGCGTTCATGCTTTAACTCTATGATGGTCCTCTCTGATATGCCTCAGTCTACCCGCGGTTCTTGGATTCTCAACTACCGTGAGAAGTCAGACCCTCTGGTTATCGAGGCTATCGGGGGACTCGTGGCCGAAATATATGCTCTTAAGGCTAAGGCCAAAGAGTATATTTCTTCCGGCTCTGTCGTGCCTCCATACCTGGGCCAGCGTCTGCGCCAACTCGACCGTTGGCTTAACCAGCTGCGTTCGGTTGCGGTCTTCTACAAGGAATATTCGTCTATCGAGAATATACAGCTTTTGGGCGAGGACTATATCCGCCGCATGAAGCGAGACCTTACGCCTAAGACTTTCCAGACTTCTATACTCTGTCAGCGTCTCGGGCTGCAAAAGGATGGTTTCTATTCTTCTATGACCGAGGATCATATTTATGATGCCTCGGATATGGATTTCCTCTCTTCGGTTTGGGATAACACTGATTGGGGCCATGTCGCGCCTCAGTCGCTTGTTAACGACCGGGGTTCCCGTTTCTTCACTTCGGCTGCTGATGCCGATATTGACCCGGATTCTCCTATATCGATCGGCATGGACTATAACGCCAACATTAACTGGATTGTGGCGGGTCAGCCGCGGGGCGAGAAGTTGCTTGTGCTCAAATCATTCTATTCGAAGTATGAGCGCAAGATACCGGAGCTTGTTGATGATTTCTGTTTCTATTACCAGGGACACAGGAATAAGACTGTTATCTATTACTACGATGCTACGGCGCTGCGATCCAATTTCGCGGTCAATGACTATGATTTTCACCAGGCGGTGTGCGATTCTTTCGCGCGCCATGGTTGGCATGTGGTCAATGTCTATCTTGGCCGGCCTATGTACCACCGTGAGAAGTATCTGCTTATCAACAATGGTTTTGCCGGACGGCAGCGCCTCGAACCTCTTTTCAACCGTCAGAATAATGATGATCTTCTTATAGGAATTCAGTCTGCCGGTGTAAAGATGGGGCGCAACGGTTTTGAGAAGGATAAGGACGGTGAGAAGATACCGGAGACAGAGGAAGATCTGCTCCAGCATCGTACCGATGGCACAGATGCTTTCGATACTCTATATATCGGGGCGGAACGTTATCCGTTCTCGCCTTTCAATACATACGATGAGATTTCTATATATTAAACTTGAACGTAAATTATACTTGTTAAATTAGTTATATTCAGCGGATTTTATTACCTTTGTAAGGTAATTATCCGCTTATGTCTGAAGATAACTTTGATATAGATCTACAGGCTGATCAGCCTTTGGTATCGTTTGAGTTCACCGGGCCTTTCGCCTGTTCCTCAAACCGTGCTTTTGTGATACATTCGCCACTTCCGCGGGTGCGCGTGCGTCTCTTTATCCCTGAAAATTCCATTTTCCCGGCTATTGACGGGTATTTCTGGACGGGTGATGATAAGACGGTGAATCTCACTGGTATCTGCGATATTGCCAGAGTTGTAGCGCGCAACCGCTCTAAGTTCGCGGTTGACGCGCGTATCGAGGTCTTGGATCCTGCGGATGACTCTACGCTTGCATCCAAATACATCTGGTTCTATCTATCGGATCGCCAGATGTTGCCGAGTGCAACTGATTTCGCTCTGAAGCATTTTCTTATTTCTTCTTCAGTGCGTAGAATCGGGATGAGTGAGTCTTTCACTCTCCCATATTATATCTCTCCGGAGGAGTTCCAGGGGGATGATAAACCGCGATCATATACTGTCAAGGCTTACCGAGGTATATATGCCCGCCAAGTTGATTTCCTTATGAATGTGGCTGCTTATGGGCTACAGAGGCTCTATATTAAGCCGGAGACTATCCTTCAGAACCTCAATTCTGAGGGAACGTTACCTTTCAAGTCTATGGATTCTTTCTCTGTCTCTGTCGGAGGTAGGGAGGTTTTCTTCTACATAGTGGAGCCTAAGGAGAATGAAATTTCTTTCTCTTTCCTAAATGAGTTCTGCCAGCGCGAGACGTTCCGTTTGCCGATGCATGTCTCTTTCTCTGATGATGTAGAGCCGGTTTCTCTGGAGGTTGACCGTTCTTTAGTGCCGGTGGATGTGGAGTTTATCCGTACCTATTCGGCTGAAATGGTGCTTATCCCGGATGAATTGGTGATGGTACTGCAGGCGCTTCGTTCACTGGATCTCTCTATTGCCGGACAGCGCGTTGTGATTACTTCCGCGCCGGAGATCGCGGAGAGAGAGTCCGGTTCTGAGGAACTGCCCTCTCTGAAGTTTTCATTCCGGGCTCTTTCGGGCCTACCTATTCCTGCTTTGGAGCCATGAGAGGTAAGAGGATAAATACCACTATGGATGCTCAGGGCGTAGCTGTCGTGGCCGGTAGCCGCTTCCAGTTCGTCGATGTGATCCAGTCGGCCATAGAGCCTATGGCCCATCCGGTTGCTATGACCGTGTGTTCCTTCTCTGTCGCTGAAGAAGCTCTGAGAAGGATTTACCGCATGAAGGAGTTGGGGCTGGTAGGTCATGTTACAATGGTGCTAGACCTGAAAGCTTTTCAGAAGACCATGAAAATTTTTGCTTTCCTCTCTAACGTGGTGGATGTGGTGCGCCTGTCCCAGTCACATGCTAAGGTCTGTCTGATCACAGACCCGACCGGGCGCGAAAGGGCCGTTGTATCTTCTCAGAACCTTACAAGGGGTAACCGCTTTGAATGTGCGGTTATACTCGATTCCCAACCGGCTATCGATGCTATTTGGGATGCCGTTAATGATATTATCGATAACCAATCTATTTCTTTATATGAATCTTTCAAAGGAACAATTGCAGAAGATTGAACATGCCGGCTCAATCTTCCTTACTATCGCGGAGATGGCCGTTTTCCTCAATATGGAGGAGAGTGTGGTCAGGGCCGAGATGGCTAAGCGCCATTCGGATTTCCGTACTGCCTATAACCGTGGCAAGGTCGGCTCTATAATTGAGCTGAAGGAGCAGGAGATGAAGATGGCTAAGATGGGGGCTCCTGTCGGACTGGAGTCTGTACGTGTTTCACAAGTTCAAATTGAGCTGGAAGATGTCTGATTATACCGTTCTGATTCCCTCGGATGAGGATTTGCGTAAGCTGCTGCCGCCGGCAATGGCTACCGTAATGGGCGAGGCTAAGCTTATCGATAAGATGGCGCCTTTCCTGGAGACGCGTTTCACCTGGCTTGCCGAGAATTTCGCTGATCCGGAGACTATGGCCAATTTCACGGATATCGCTTTCTTTGCGTCGCGCCTTCTGGCCGTGCGTGCTTTCATCGATGCTATCCCTTCTTTGGATGTCGTCCTTTCCCCGAATGGGTTCGGGGTGGTCGACACCAATTCTCTTTCCCCGGCTTCCAAGGAAAGGGTGGCTGCTCTACTTAATTCGCTCGAGCCTCAGGCTGTAAAGCTGGAGTCTTCGCTGCTTGATCATCTCTGGTCTATCCAGATCTTTATCCAGGCTAATCAGGGAAATTCGGAGAAGGTGGAGAAGCTGAAGGTGCTCTCTATCGCTGACCGTTGGCGCGAGACCATTATTTGTATGCCGTCGGTGCTGAAACCGTTTATGTCGGTGGATGCTTGCCGGGCAATACTGCCGGTGGTTGCCGCGGCTGAGCATCGCTTGGAGCGTGAGGTGACGGGCGAGGTGATACTGTCGGAGTTCCGCCAACGTTCTTGGCTGCTCTCCCGCAATGATGCTCACCGTTGCTTCCGGCTCTGTCTGGAGTATATCCGTGAGTTCCTTAATGGGGACTCAAATCTGCATGACTATGAGTGCCGGATAATAAACGCTATCGAGAAGGATTCTTCTCTAAAAAAGATCTGGCTGGACTCGGACGCGGGCCGTCTCTGGAGAATGCCGGGATTCCGTAACAAGAAAAAATCTTCGGGCTATGTCTTCTGATCCGCGCTTCGATATCTCTTCGGATTCTCAGCTTAACGATATTGTCCGTTCGGGTGAATGGTCTATCGAGGACTACCTGCGTAGAGCTATAGCGCGCAATCGACTTATGAAGGAGGCCGAGTTCGTGTTCCGCTCTGTCTCGGGTCCTGATGGGTTCCTCGATGCTGCGGATACTTTCCAGTCTGAACCGGCTCTGTTCTGCGTCTGCGATGAGTCGGATGGGGCGGTTACCATGAACAATTCCCCTGTCACACGCCGGGTCAAGACCGTTTGGATGTGCATGCGCCATGCAGCCGGCAATCCGGATCTGAGGCGCCAGTGCCTCAAGACCATGCGCGAGGGATTCCGGCAATTGGTTTCGCTGATGCTGCATGACCGGGTTGCTCTCCAGTCCCGTGGGGTCTATATCAATCCTGAAATAACTTTCCATGAGGTGGACAGCTATTTCTGGTCCGGTGGTGCGTGCGCTTGGTGGCAAGTGGCGGTGGACGTTACCACCTCCCTGATCTTCAATCCTAACCATTGGCTCCAGGAGGTGCCGGATAATGGCTAAGCAGGATAAGGCGCTGGAGGCGCGCCGTAAGTTCGTCTCGGCTTACTCGCGTACGCTCGTCGAGATCTGGAAGGAGAAAATCCGTCTCATGAAGATCATGGATTCCCTAATGCTTCTGGAGACGGTGACGGAACTGCCGGATGTGGTCAACAATGATTATACTGATTTCCGGCTCTCCCAGCGGTTCCTCGAATATGGTTTCTACCAAAACTGGGGAGTCGGGCGCGAGACTCCGGCGGGGCAGCGCGCTTTGAACGGTACGCCAAGACGTCCAAGAAGATGGTTCGACCGTAAGTATTACGGTTCTTACATCCATCTGCGCGATTTCTATGCCGACAATCTCGGACAGCGTTTTGTAAATATAATTTCCAATGCGCTGCGGGATGTCGGGATTAAGGCGGATCTGAGGGCCGGCAAGCTGCGCAACGTCCTTTAAATCGGTTGCTGAAGATCGTAATTTTGTACTGTTCCGGTTCCGGAACTTACTTTATTTACTCTCTTCAATTTCGGTTTATATGGCTCTTCATAAATCCTCTAAACTCCAGTTCTGGGCTACAGTCGGTCTGCTGACCTTAGGCGCTGCTCTTGTCATCGCCGGTTTCATTATTACCCCTGTCGGGGAAATACATAATTCGGTCCTGATCGTTTTCGGTGAGATACTCTCTTGGACGGGTGCTGTCCTCGGGATCGATTACCATTACAGGGCTGTCCATTCAGTCAAGGACTCTTCTAAAGACCTTTCAGATGAGCAAGAAACAGATAAACAAAAGGCCTGACCCGCTTTTCTCCGGACTCGATGCGCTTACCGATATATCTTTCCACGATATACCGGGTTCGCGCTTTATGGCCGTAGTTACTTCCCAGTCGGCTCAGTCGGCTAATGTATTCCGTGAGGATAAGGATATAGCTCCTCTCTCTACCAATGCCGGCGTTAGCGTCATTCCTTGGGGCGCGAACAATCAGATGCCCTTCCGAATCATTGACCTTATCGAGCGGGATGAGACTATGTCTACTTGCATGGATTTCTCCCAGGAGGTTGCGTTCGCGGATGGGCTCGAACTGTGCGTGCGTGAGTCGGATATCTCTCCGGCTACGCGTCGCAGTATCGAGGCTTTCCAGGATGAGAACAATATCTCTAATGTCTGGTACGGCCAGTGCGTGGATTTCTGCAATTTCGCGTTCTCGGTCGTTGTCCTCGAGCTTCAGCGGGGTAAGGTAGTAGGAATATCGCGCCGGGAGGCTGCTTATTGCCGGTTTTCTCCTATCGAGCCGGACGGTTCTTTCTCTGTAGTCTACGCCAACTGGCGAAAGTCCTCTCTCCCGGCTGATGAGATAGAGGTGATCCCGGCTGTTTCTTCTGACCGTCCGTTGCCGGTTGTACGACAGATGATCAATAAAAATAAGGACCTCTCTAAGATCGCGGTCGTTACCCGTCTTCCGGCCCGTGATTCTACTTACTATCCTATTCCTTCGTACGCTTCTCTGTTCCGTTCAGGCTGGTATGATATCAAGCAGATCATAGCGGCGGCCAAAAAGGCCAATCTGTCGAATTCGGGTGCGATCAAGTACCATGTACAGATCTCTGACCGATATTGGCAGCGTCTGTTCGCGGAAGAGGGTATCACGGATCCAAAGGTGCAGAAGGAGCGCAAGGTCAGGGCTAAGGAGGAGTTAGTTTCTTTCCTGTCAGGGGCTGAAAATTCGGGCAAGACAATTTTCTCCGGAATGGGTATGTCTCCGGATGGTAAGGAGATCCAGGATGTAAAGATATCAACTGTCGATGTTTCCAAGCAAGGGGGTGACTGGTCTGTAGATATACAGGAGGCGGTTAACATGATCTGTTTTGCCATGCGGGTACACTCTAATCTTGTTGGCTCTGTGCCGGGAAAGGCTCAGACTAATAATTCCGGATCTGATAAGAGGGAGCTCTACACCATCGCACAGGCGCTTCGCCGCCCCTGGCATAAGGTTTTGTTCTCCCCGTGGAAGCTTATTATCTCACTGAATGGATGGAAGGGGGTACACCCTAACTGTTCGCTAATACAACTTACCACTTTGGATTCTCATAAGGATGTCCAAAGCGTGGATCTTAACGAATGATTGACTTATGCGTTATCTGACTTCTTTCTTACTTGTTTGTATCTCGTGTTTGTTATTGGGTTGTCGCGCCTCCCGGTCCTCTGTCGAAGAGCACCGGGAGGACTCGGGCAGCTCTTACGTCAACTCGGATACTGTCTATCTTTCTTCGGCTGCTGTTGTGGCTGATGATTCTTTGTCTCTTTCCTCTGAGGCTCAGGAGGATTCTTTGGCGGGTTGGGAACGCCTAATTCTCGACCGGGATACAGCGGGGCGTATTGTCTCTCTGTCGCGTTCGTTCGCTGTCGCTTCCCGTTCTTCGCGCGATGCTTCCAGCCGGATCTCCTCTCTTCGCTCTGACTCGGCCGAGTTCATGAGCTCACGGGTTGCCGCTGCGGATTCTTTATCTTTCTCCTCAGACTCGAAGCTGACCGAGCAAACGTATGTTAAGCCGGCGCCAAGTGGTTAGCTATCTTTCTTCATCACTCTTATTTTCGTTGTGGCGGCTCTGATCATCCTGAAGCTGCTTCTTATGTTATACCGTATTCTTAAACCGTAAACCCTCCGGATCCGTCCGGAATAAAAATATTTCTATTATGGCTCTTGCTAAGTATTATTACCGGGACTCGTTCGATGTCCCCACCGAGATAAAGGCTGAAGATAATACCGAATATATCTTCGATATCTTCACTGACCCACATTCTAAGAAGTATCTCAATGCCGGGATCTACACCCCCAACGGCACCGAGGGCAAGAATTGCTCCGTTGACAGTTCGGGGAACATTGTCCTCCATCTCCATGACCATGGACTCAACCCGGGACGCCTTAAGGCGCGTCTGCGCACTACCCGTTATCTCACGCAGCTACCGGGGATCGCTACGGCTGATGCCGGAGTCTCTACCATGTCGGATGATCAGCCGGTGGATGACGCCGAATTAGGCTACATCGTTGTACAGGATAACGAGGCGGCTATGCAGGCCGAAACAGAACCAGACGGCTCAGAGGGTGTTTCAGTCATGACAGATGAAGTTTCTGTCGAGACTGATAATGATTTTGTAGACTCTGAGGAAGCACTGGATGAAGACTACGGAGTCTCTGTACAGTCAGACACATCCTTCGGCGCCGGTTTCGAGTCCGGAAACGAGGGTTACATCGGGGACAAGGAGACCGTAGACAAGCACGCCCACACCGAAACAACAATCATCCTCCTAAACGCCTACCTCCATTCCGGCTTCCGTGTTGAGGAAGAGCAAGAACCAGATGATTTACTAAATTGGGACTATCTTTCATTGCTATTCCTTTATAAAAACTGCAGTCTTGAGTTTAATAGAGGTTTTGCCTCAAATGAATTTATGTCTGGGCTCTTCGGCGAATTTTCTAATAAATTGAATGCTGGTGAACTTGTATTTGAAATTACTAGAAATATGCCAGGCTTTAATGTTAAGGAGTTGGGTCCTGCCATGATGTTTTTTGATGGTTATTGTAGCATGATGCCTCTTAATATAGATCTACCTGAGGTCGAAGTGGCTAATTTTGCATTTTTGCGATGCGGATATTCGGCATCTAGTAATTCCGGCAGTAGAATACATAATGTGAATATGCCTAATTTGAAAGTAGCGAGGGGATGCTTTGCAAAACCATCATTTAATAGAAGCTCTGCTAATGCTTATTTTTATAGTAACTTCAGCCCTATGATATTTGATAATTTAGTAGACGGCTCGCTAATGTTTTGTTGCTGTAATAAAGCAAAAAGTTTAAATCATATTTCATCTATTACATTGCCAAAGCTATATAATGCGGTTTGCATGTTTTATGGAGCTGCACTGGAATCTGTGGATTCTACGGTATTGCTGCCAGCAGGAAGATTAAATGACGTCTCTGGAATGTTTTACAATGCAACTTTAAGAGGGAATGGTGCGAAGATTTTACATTTGGACACTCCTGAATATATCAAAGTTAAATATGACTGTCATATTAAAGCAAGAAATAAACACAAGTTGTTTTCATCGATAACTATTTTAGAGGACATGTCTTTAGCCGTTGACCTTTTCGATGGAGATATATTGACAGATTTTATAAGTGTAACTTCAGGTGGTCTTAATGATATTTTATTTATCAGAGAAGAATCTCAAAAGAAAAAAGGAATAAAAATTTACGGTAAGGCTTACGCAAAGTATAAAACTTATGGTCCGTATGAAAATATTATAGACTTAGCAAGATGCAAATTTAATGATGATTATATCTTGGAGTTCGGTATGGATTCTGGTCTACTTACTTCCATAGCAAATTTTCCAGAAATAACGTTTATTTGCGAAGATGGGCTTACAGATAAGATCAGGGATGCATTCCCAGG
Source organism: uncultured Sangeribacter sp. (assembly GCA_964553075.1). Classification (GTDB taxonomy): domain Bacteria; phylum Bacteroidota; class Bacteroidia; order Bacteroidales; family Muribaculaceae; genus Lepagella. Next base: position 19,809 of record CAZKJP010000035.1, read on the forward strand.
ACAATTTAATAATCTTATAGCAGAAAAAGAAGTTGCAAATTTCGCAAAAGGCTTGTCAACTTGCGAAGTTCCTAATTATTATACATCTGGGATCGAAAAATATTTTAAGAAAAATTCGAAAGAGATTGGTAGTTTAATTAATGATACTGATTTTCAATCTCTAACATCTCTCTCTGACGATGCTGGTTTTGAGATTCCCGAGTTCGAGGATCTGTCGGAAGATGAGCCGGTGACTATGGCTATGGATCTAGGAGAGCCGGAGCCCATACAAGATGATATAGAAGCCGTCTTGGAAGAGCTGCAAGCAAACTTGCAAGCTGAGCCGGAACAGGCCGAGTCCGAGCAAGTACCGGACCAGGATCCGCAGGAGATCCAGCCGGAAGCTCTGGAGCCGGAGCCGGAAGGGCCGGTGGATGATGTAACGGAGTCTGTCGATGATGGAGAAGCTGCATTTGACTAAGGCGCAGGGGCTGCTCAATTCGCGCCGGCCCGTCGCTATCCGGTTCCTTTCCCAGTCCGGTAAGATCCATGATTACCCCAATGTTGTCTCCGGTATCCCGAATTTCGCTACCGGCTGCCGTAACATAAAAATCATACCTACCGGAGAAATCCTCAAAGTGCGCGATGTCTGTATAATCGAAATCAACGGCCATGAGGTCTATCTATAATTTGCTAAACAGTTTCAACAATCTGATCAAGTCGCTGAAGACCTTTTTCCGCAAGGTCTCCAGCGCCTTCAGGAATTTCTTTATGCCGGGCGCGGTACTCTCTCAACGTCTCGACCTGCGCTGCACATCTCGTTGGCGCGACGTCTCGGAGCGTGAGCTGCGTCTGCTGATCCGCTTGGTAGCAGCCGACCTGTCCCCGGAGAATGTGCGTAACACCTTCATGTTGCGTTCTTCCGGACTGAAGGTAGTCGGCAGCGCCGCCAACGGTCGTTGGCTCGTGCGCGTGCGTTCTCCTACCCGGTTCCTTGGTCTGCGTCTACCGCCTTCGTTCGTTCTACTCTCACCGCTGGACTTAACACCGTTTGTCAAGGTTGCCGAGTGGACTACGACCCCGCCGGATTTCCCGGTAGCGCCTGTCCGAGGCCCCCAGCGTCGACCTCATATTCCTCTCAACTTCATGGATGTGCCGTTCGAGTCTTTCCTGACTGCCGAAAACATCTGGCAAGGGTTCGTGGCTTCCAAGGACGATTTCTCACGCCTCGATGCGCTCGTGAAGATGCTGTATCCGGGTGCGAGACTGCCAATCCGTAAGCGTCAGCGTCAGCAATGGCGCATCGCCGCTATGTTCTGGTATTCCGGCCTGAAGTCATTTCTCTCTAAGATGTATCCGGATCTGTTTGCCGCGCCTTCTTCGGATGATTCACAGCTGATGGGATCCCGCAAGTCTGGCCGCAAATTGGCCCTGGAGATGATGAACGCGCAAATCCGGGCATTGACTAAGGGGGATATCACTCTCGAGGACAAAGTGCTCTCTATCGATACTCACCGGGCACTGGCCGAACTCGATGCACAAGCCCGCGAGAACGAACAGCTCAGACGCCAGCTAAAGAATTAGTTTATTTTGTTTATGATAGTTTTTGCCTCCTGCCTGACCGGCAGGAGGTTTTTTGCTTCGAGCCCCCCCAAATCCGCTTCCCTTTCCTTCCGGGCAAATCATGAGGCGCCCCCGGCCGAATTGGTAGGCCCTACGGGCGATTTTCGGCCGCACCCCCGACTCCGCGGGGGCGCCTCATGATTTTGCCCTCCAGTTCAGGGAAGAAAGTTACCTGATTGACCTGGTCAAGAAAATTACCAACGCCTGACGCAACAGGCCTGACCCGGCTACGCCCGGTCAGGAAATCGGTAGGGCTACGCCCTGGATTGGTCCAACCCGCCCCGTTCCCACGGAGGCCAGCCATCGCGGTTCGGACCGCCCAACAGTTCCAGGGGAGTCTCTGTCCCCGGTACGCCATGGGGATTTCTTTTGTTCCGGTGCTTACATCCAAGGAGTGCTGACCCTGTTCGCAGCGTTTGTCTCCGGATGCCGGCCACTGTCGGGCTTATGTCTCCGGAATGCGCCATGTTACACAAGGCTTATTCCTGAAGGAGCCACAGGCCCGGCAGTGCCTTTTTCGGCATCCCGAGCCGGCACTTCTACGCCCAGGGTCGCACTCCGGGATGCAAGCACCTAAAGAAATCCTGATCCATGCACGGGAATAGGCTATCTGACCGGAACTGCAGGCCAATCCACACCCCAACGGCTAACCACCGCCTAAAAGTTACCTGATTGAGACTGTCAAAATGCCTGACCAGGTTTGCCGGTCTGCGTCTATGGCTTCGCCATCGCCTTGACCGTCGCGCCAGCTCAGGTAAGCGGTAGGGCTGCGCCCTGGATTAGTTGACCCGCCCCATACCCACGGAGGCCAGCCATCGCGGTTCGGACCGCCCAACAGTTCCAGGGGAGTCTCTGTCCCCGGTACGCCATGGGGATTTCTCCTTGGCCGGTGCTTCCATCCTTGGAACTGCTGACCCCGCGCGTCTCGATCGACTCCGGATGCCGGCAACTGTCGGGCTTATGTCTCCGGAATGCGCCATGTTACACAAGGCTTATTCCTGATGGAGCCATAGGCCCGGCAGTGTCTTTTTCGGCATCCAGAGCCTTCACTTCGCCGCTTCAGGGGTCGCAGTCAGGGCTGAAAGCACCTCGAGAAATCCTTCCCATGGCCGGGGAGACTCCACCTGTTCCGGAACTGCCGGGCAATCCGCCCCGCAACGTCTGGCCACCGTCCTAAGAAAGTTACCTGATTGACCTGGTTAAGGAAGTTACCACCGCCTGAAGCAACAAGCATGACCCGGCTACGCCCGGTCATGTATGCGGTAGGGCTGCGCCCTGGATTAGTCAACCCCACCCCATGCCCACGAGGCTTAAGGAGACCTTAACCCACGTCCGGGAAAGTTACCGTACATGATCGATAGGGGAAAAGGAGTCCGCGGAGCCAATTTCCCGAGGTCGGGAAATTGATCTCCACGGGAATCTTTTACCGTGCGTCTCGGGGTCGAAGTCTCGGGCGTTTCGTGGACGCCAAATGGTAGAATAGAGATGTATATTTATTCAGTAGGAATGTATGTTAGTTGCATATTCCGAGAAAAAGGGGGTTAGATTGGTCTCCCTCCATAGCTCGGGGGGGGTACTCCGTACGGGTGAGGGTGGATTTTTTACAAAAATCCACCCTCATGCTCCCGGAATCAGCTACTTAGGTATCTGAAGTATTTATACGTTTCAAAAATCCATGTTTCACATCCGGTTTTTGAGCCTTAATTTACGGTTGTCCCAACCGGTTACGGCCTTCCATGCCCGAGGGTCAAGGAGATGCCGAGACTCTTACAGATTTTGTCTAAAATTTCTGCTCCTCCGGTGTACTCGCCGCGCTCAATTCGGGCGATGTTGCTGGGGCTGACTGATGAAATGCGGCTCAGTTCGCGAAGTCCCAGGTTGCGCGCTGCCCTGGCGTTCGCAATTTCAATCCCTATCGACTGGCGCAGCCGGTTTTTGTATTCCTGCTCGTCCAGTTCCCAAGGAAAAACATTGTTTGCTGTTGTCATATAGTTGTAAAATTGTGGGGACTCGCGAGGAGTCCCCTGTTGTTGTCATTGTCGAGTAGTCCTCCATCAGCGCGAGCCATCCGATTAATAATTCAGTGCTTCCGCTCTTGCGTCGTTCATATCCTCGATGAGTTCTAACTCATACATCTCGGTGATACGGTCGTAGCCGAAAAATATTTCGTCACGCTCATTGATTCCTTTACCTTCCTTCCATTCAGAATAAGTACACATGGTATGTAAGTCGACTTTATCCTCCTGACACCGGAGTTTTAAGGGGTTGTTTTTCGATATACAAAAATACAAAATTTCCGCAAATGTGCCAAATAATAGACACTTTATTTTTCGTCTAATTACATGTTTTACAACATATTATTAGGAGGTCGAAAAATCGAAAATTTAAAACCCGCTTCGCGGGTGCGGTGGTCTCCAGCCGTGGGCTTCCGGTTGTTACTGACGGGAAATTTTCTTAATTTTGCGATATGGCTGAAAAACTGATCTCAGTTGGGGAAGCAGCAGAGTGGCTTTGCCGGGCTGTAGCCATCGATGGGGTTCTCTCTCCGAAGGAGAAGGATCTTCTTCGGTGGTTCGCTAATACATACGGCATTAACCATGGGGATTTAATCGAACAGGCGCGGCGTATAGCGGACCAAGAGGAAAGCGAAGTGGCCCTCATAAAGCGTAATATGGGGGTAGGACATGCTTTTGAAAGCTTTATGGTAGACCACATCTGCCACCGTCCAAACCGCGTTGACTACCGTTTCCGGCTCCTACGATGGAGGAGCGACAAGGCCACTGGCAGAGTAGCAGCCATGGATATGAAATTGCCTGATCTGGAGTTAATATATCTCAACGAGCGAGGGAAACGGCAAGTGATGGTGGAATGTAAGTACCGCCATGATGCAAGCTGTTTCCCATACTTCGAGAGTAAGCAGATGATCCGGTACCTGAGAGCCGGCATCCGGCATAAGGTCCCGGTATTCGTGGCCGTTGGGTTAGGAGGTAAGCCGGACGATCCGGAGCGCCTTTTTATTGTCCCGGTGCGGTTGCTGGTGAATCCGGACTATGGGAAGTTAAACCGCTTCGAGCTTCAACCACCATTCGAGCCGATGAAGATAATTAATTTCCTGATTCTCAGGATGGGTGATTATTTTTCTTGCTAAATTATTTGGCCACCTCGTATTTATTACCTAAATTTGCAGTGCCAACAAATATACTTCTATAATGAAGTGGGCGCAAGCCCTTTTTTTACATACATACGGACGCATATATTTATCTTGCATAGGCGGCTGTTATATCCTTTACATTTTCTTTATAGGAGTGTATTTGTTTGGCGACAGGATATGGCAGCTGTCTTCTTTTTTTCTGCCTATAACGCCAAACAAATACACTCATGGCAACAATCATTTCTATTTGCGGGAAAGAATCCCGTAGTTTGGGTGCAGATTTTCGGCTTATGGGTCAAAATGGGTGTTTTTCTAAGTGGGAAATGCCCATTTCT
>CAZKJP010000036.1:0-24762 GCA_964553075.1 uncultured Sangeribacter sp.
TTTTCCATTCCGGCTTTTGCCGGTCAGTTTTCCATTCCGGCGAAGCCTGAGGGCGCCGGGAAAAGGGGGGATCGAAAAAAGGAAAGAACCCCGCCGGGGATGCCGGCGGGGCTGGGGTTATATGATGTCTTCGGGTACCAACAATACTTCTTTGCTTAATTCCTTATAATTAATTGTCGGTAGAATTATCCCACGGAAATCATCGAAGGAGGATTGTACGGCTACAATACCGGTTGCCACCATCCATGCAAACTCGCAAATTTCAGATATTATCTGTCGATGCTTGCTTAGGTCCAAATCTTGTTGAATATCTTTAGCCCAATCTTTTATAGCCAACCCAATGAGAAAACCAGTTTTATAAACTTGCGTTTTTTCTTGCAATACCAATATATCAAATTGAAATCCGACATAATCCTGATTGGAAGAATATCGCAGGCGGGGTCGGATATCAAAGGAAAGCGATCGGTCGCCATGTTCTTTTAATACAGACCTATTCAATTCTTGTGGTCCTTGGCTAATATTTATGACTTTACATTCCATGTGCTTGAAATTTATGCTATTTCTATTGGTTGGTTATTAACAAGACGGTTAAGAAATATCTCTATCCAAACATCGTCATTGCATAATTCCGGATCAAAGATATTCATGGCTTTCAGGCGAGCGGTAGGATAAAAGGTCTTAATACTTGATTTCTTAATGTGAAGTATACCGTCCGTAAGAGTGGCGGTGCCAACCAATTCTCGTCCCAACAAATCAGTCAGTCCTTGCTCTTCATTCATATATGCTTCCACATCCTGAGGGGAGACTATGGCAACTAAAAAAGAGTCCTCTTCCCTTTCAGAGAACCTGACCACAAGATATAGTTGCAGACTCTCCTTATCCACGTATAACATGGCATAGGGACGCCCCAGTTGCTGAAGGGTGCCTACATAGGCGATATTATCAGTCTTCATCTTTGCGGTATTCTATGGTTTTAAAATTATATTCTTTATCTCTGAGGCTTTCTAAACTAACACCTTCATATAAGTAAAGGTTGGCGTGGCCATGATTGTCGAAGGGGGTAATGAGCCCGGACTCGCTGGTGATCCTGTATCTACAGATCCGGGTACCACGTTCCTCAGCGAAACTATCCAGCTCTGACGGGGATACACCTCTCTGTACAAGTTTCTGATAAGTGAATAGGAAGTTTGCTGTTGCCGATTCTTCGGAGTCGTTACAAGAGAGTCCCCATTCCCCCATGAGTTTATTACGTTTGGCTGGAGAAAGCGAGTCCACCTCTTCCTTGGTCAGCTTTCGCGATAGAGCCTGCTTACCCATTTGTCTTCGTGGACGCGGAGATTCTCCATATTCATCTACCGGGACAATGTTCTGAGTCCTATAGACGGTAAGGGACTCCCCCGGCATAAGATTCAAGCAAGCCGGTTCCAAATAGTCCATGAAAGGCTCGAGAATATCGGCATCCTTCAGTCTTGGTTTGGGTCCAGATTCACTACTATCAGCATTCATGTTGCAAAGGTATAAAAAGAAGCCAAGAAAGCCAAATCAAATTATCTTTTTCCGGTTTAGACAGAAGAACAGAAGCGTTGCTTAGGTCAGAAGTCATAGTGAATAGGTAAGAACTAAAGGGCCGCGTAGCGGGTGTATCTCCGACGGAGTCCCGCGGAGCGGGGGAAAGTCCCCAGCGGGGACTTCTGTCTCCGCTTAACCCTCGACAAGGAAAGCCCGTAAGGTTTTCCGCCGTCGGGGGTGAGAAAATGATTATCACAGTAAAAGGAATGCCTATAGGGTATTCCAATCTCCGGTTCCAAGGTTAAAGGCTGGGTTAGTATGGTCGCTCGCGGGGCTTGCTCCCGGGGGCTTTTCCGCAGAACTTAGGGGAACACCGCGGAACTATCAGAAAGCCCCTGACGGGGAGTCGAAATTGAGGGAACTAACGGGAATTTACCCGAACCTGCCCAGAGTTTGTCTTTTCCTGATGAGAAAAAGTTCTGAGGTGTTCTGGGGTGTTCTGCGGGAAAGCTAAAAGAGCGATGGCTTGCCGAGCGATATGGACATGGCTGGGTTGATGTGGTCGCTCGCGGAGCTTGCTCCCGGAGGCTTTTCCGCAGAATTTAGGAGAACACCGCGGAACTTTCAGAAAGCCCCAGGGAGTAACAAGAACTAACAGAACTACGGGAACTTACCCAGAATTATATCCCGAAGAGATGGATATTTTTTCTGAGGTGTTCTCCGGTGTTCTGCGGGAAAGCTAAAAGAGCGAGTATACGAGCGAGAAGATAAGGCGAGCATCGGCCTCTTTTGTACTTATGTTCTTTTGTCTCAACTCCATTTTCCATTCTCCATTCCGGCTTTCCCGGATTGCTGGGTTAGTATGGTCGCTCGCGGGGCTTGCTCCCGGGGGCTTTTCCGCAGAATTTAGGGGAACACCGCGGAACTATCAGAAAGCCCCTGACGGGGAGTTGAAATTGAGGGAACTAACTGAAACTTACCCAGAGTTATATCCCGAAGGGATGGATATTTTTTCTGAGGTGTTTTGCGGGGTTCTGCGGGAAAGCTAAAAGAGCGAGGGCTTGCCGAGCGTTATGGATATGGCTGGGCATCGGCTTTTTTGTACTTATGTCTTGTTTAGAAACAGAAGATCAGAAGGGCATAAGGGGGAGAGGGCGGGGACAATGCCCCTCGGGCGTTGCACTGGGACACCAAGGGTTTGCGGTAAAGCCGGTGGCTCCGAGGAGTTGGACCTGGGTCGTTGCTAAGGACCTGAGACACTAAGGGTAGAAGCTTGACAAATAAACTTGGTGTTCAAGTGCAACGCCCGGGGGGCGTTGGCTGGTAACCGCGGGCTCAGCCCGGGGAGGGTATCAATACCCCTCCCAAAAGTCTTCGCCGGCTATCTCGAAGGCGAGTTTGTTCATGCTCTCCCAATAGCTTTTGCCGCGTTTTGGGGACTCGGATTGATATTCCTCCGGACCAATCAGCAGCAACCGACCCTGAGCGCAAAAATCATGCATCCACCCCTTCGGGGTAAATCTTTCCGGAAAGCCGTTGTCGAGTATGATAATAAAGCGGCCTCCGTTTTCACGCGCCCAATCTCTTACCTTAGCCTCATGTGGAGAGACGAAAGGGGAGACCAATACCCCTCCGCTCAAAATCGTACGATGCCAGATCCGTTTGCGATGAAGAAGATACTCGGGTTTGTACTTGCTGCTGACCTTTACTGCTGTTATATCGGCCTCTTCTAACAGATCGGGGTTCCCATACCAGGAGAAAGTCCGGTTCTCTTTATCGGTAAATATTCCGCGTCGGAAGAAGGTGGGCGTCTGCATCCTCATCAGGCGCCGTCTGGGGTTGTCACTGATGTAATGAGACATTCTTTTGAGCTGATTCTTTTTCCAAAGAATCCGGTCGTGATACCCGGGTTGGAAGAGGGTCTGGCCACATCTGGAGAAACACTCTCGTTTGAAGTGATTGATAAAGTCGCCGAGATGGTATTCGGATGCTTTGCCTACATCGATGATGAAGTGGATATGTTCGGGCATTATCACCGATTTCAAGATCCTAAGAAATGGGAAGTGATCGGGCAGGGAGCATAGCGCGTCTTACTTCTTCTCCTAAAGGCGTCCGGGATACTTCGGGGATCTTTCCCCGTTTTCCTTGGGCTTGTATATGGGAGAGGCGTGGTGTTTCGGGGAGGGTGTTGATGGTGATCATGTAGATGGCCTTGGTATGGTAGTCATGCCAATCGGCGCGCCGGTTGCCATTGGGGATGGTTTGGCGGGGGACTATCCCTCGCGGGGTCAGTTGGGTATTTGAGGCTAAGTCGTTATTCATAAGAGAAGGGTGAAGATTGGCCTTTGGCCAAAGGGGGAGGGGAGAGGGAGGGACCACGCCCCACGGGCGTTGCACTGGGACACCAAGGGTTTGCGACCATTCAATTATTCATTTTTATCGCAGGCCGGAGGCCTACGCTCCCATTCATTTTCCATTCTCCATTCTCCATTCTCCATTCCGGGTTTGGCCGGGTGGCTGGGTTGCTATGGTCGCTCGCGGGGCTTGCTCCCGGGGGCTTTACCGCAGAATTTAGGAGAACACCGCGGAACTATCAGAAAGCCCCTGGGAATAACAAGAACTAAGAGAACCAACGGGAACTTACCCAGAATTTTATCTCGAAGGGATGGATATTTTTTCTGAGGGGTTCTGGGGTGTTCCGCGGGAAAGCTAAAAGAGCGAGTATACGAGCGAGAAGATAAGGCGAGCATCGACCTTTTTTGTACTTTTGTTCTTTTGTCTCAACTCCATTCTCCATTTTCCATTTTCCATTCCGGGTTTGGCCGGTCAGTTTTCCATTCCGGCGAAGCCGGGCGGCGGGCGCCGGAGAGTGCCGGGAAAAGGGGGGATCGAAAAAAGGAAAAAGAAGAGGATGTGCCTTTTTGACACACCCTCTTCTACTCGATTATCTAGTTATCCAAAATTCTTTGGAATCAGGATCATAGTGAAGGGTGGCATTTGTAGCTGCGTTTGGTAGATAGAGTGCTCCTCCGTTACCAGAATTGGCTCCTAATATGTATTTTGTTCCGTCACTCTTAAGAGTTAAATTATCGTTAGTACCTCCATTGCCATACAACTCATCATCGTATTTCAGTTTGAAATATCCCGATATAGATGAGATGAATAATGTATAGATCCCATCTGATTGTTTTGTAAACTTGTATGCGTCATTGGTGTTATCCCAAACTCCTCCGGCAGGATCTCCAATCAGATAGATATCCTTTACATCTCCGGTGTTTCCACCTCCGCCTTCTGAGGTGATCCAGAATTCTTTGGTCTCGGCATTGAAATGGAGGGTGATATTAGTTAATGTGCCTGCTTGGAGACTCATATTGTAGTAACCTTCGTCACCCTGATATTCAGCATTTGTTAGGGTATAAGTTACTCCTACCTTTACCGGAGTATCATGTATACCAAAGTACTTATTCCCGGATTCACTGCTATTCCATACTTTAAAGATTCCAGAGAGCTCGCTTAAGCTCAGGTAGTATTCTTGGCCAGCGCCTTTTGTGAATTTATAAGAGCTGTTGTTGCCGCCCCATCCAGGTTTCTCTCCTACCAAGTAGATGCCCTGATCTACATTGGAAGAGGTGCAGGAGTGGCCGTTGTGATACCACCTGTGATGGTCGGCATCGTCAGTGAGGCCGCAGTAACCCCATTCGTTATGGAAGATCATTCCGGTGGAGTTTGGTGTTACGTTTGCGCCCGCACTGGAATATTCGATTTCACCGGTATCAGGACGCACTTTATTGAATATTACCATCAGAGTGGAGGTGCCGCCCGTCAGAGGATCTTTCACTTCTGAACCATCAGTAGAAGGTTTTATTGTAGTGTACTTAACATAGCTGGTGAATGAGAAGGGGTGGAAGCGGGAATCGGCTACATCGTATGTAGCGATTACCTCTCCCGGCCATGCGTTTACATAAGATCTATTACCTTGGTCATCTACGGCATAAAGGTAGACATGAGTAAAGCCTTTCGCACTACATTTATAGGTGGTAGCTGATCCTGCTCCTGAAGAGCTAGTAGCGATCGGACGCACGGAGGCTTTACGACGGTTATCAATTTCCATGTTTCGAGTGTATATCGAAGCACCGTTGATTACCACCATCTGATACCAGTTTGCAGCACCGGCTGGGGTTTTTGTCAGATAGAAAGCAGAACCTGGTTGACCTTCCGGATTTGGATTTGATCCGTCCATAATCTGGTTATGGGGGAAGTAGCTGGATGCACTTCTCTTTGCTGCCTCTCCTTCGATATTGTATTCATATACCATTCTGGAAGCGAAGCATTGGCCGTCGCCTATCATCTCGGAATTATTATAGAAACTCGGAGAGGAGGTCAGACCCATAAGGTCGGAAGCAGTCGGGACTGACCAACCGGTAGGCATCGCAGCCTCAGCTGTATTCTTGTCGTAACGGTTACCAGCAGACCCACTGCGAGCCGGCCAAGTGTCTCCAAGATCAGTACCTAACTCCATCATACCACCAGATATTGCTCCGAGGTTACGGTCGAGCCAATGCTGATTATTGACTGTTACTACTTCATAATAGTTGTTCTGATGGAAGAAACCGGTATGGTAGAGATCAAGGGTGATTGTTGTGGTCTGTTCACCCTTTGTTATCGGGAAAGAGATGGTCTCCGGACCACTCCAGTTCTGATAAGGATCTCCTGTGAACTCAGGGTCATTGGATGACAATGAAATTGTCCAAGTACCGTCTGACTCATTGACATGGTTTGACGCTTTGCCCCAGTTAGGACTCGTACCGGATTGCAGAGAATAACCTCCTTTCAACTTCAGGGTATAAGTGTAAGTTACATCCCCATTAGGCATTGGCCAATGTAGACCTTCGTTGCGCGATTTGCCTCCATTATCCTCTTTCTCCAAACCTTCGCAAGCAGCTGCTTGTTGGGCCTGACCGATATAGGCGAGATAATCTACATTATCGAGACCGAGAATCGTTTCGGATCCACGTTTTGCGGTAAGATGAATGTCGAAAATATCATATAAAGAGGCATCGGCTGCTCCTGACTGGGTCAAGGTTACTGTCCTAACCAACTTACGCTTATCAGAATCAGCTACAGTTGTAGATAGAGCATCTCCATTAGGATAAAGGGTTACGGTTAGATCAGCCTCACGCTCTACGAGGTTGTTCTCAGCATCAAATTTCAGTGTGATCTTCTGTTCATACAGAGAGGTGGCACCTGTATCATCTGGATTTGCTGCTACATCCTCGAAGTCAGCCTTAATTTTATCTTTTCTTACCCAATCTTCATCAGTATCTAATTTCAGATACTTGGAAATATTGGACTCAGTTAATTTTTCCTTTTCATTACGGATAAGGATGGTCATGGTACCCTTACCGTCAGCGGCAATAAGGGGTGTTTCCTCAACTGCCAATACATTACGGCCATCGGAAATGATACTGGTAATGGTCGGAGTCTCTTCTGTGATTTGGACAGTCACAGATGATGGAGATTTTACAGCGTCTTCAACGGTAGCCTGACCTTTAGCAGCAACTTTGGTAATGGTTACATTATAGCTGACATTAGGTTTAAGATCACGGCCTAATTTGGCAGCATAATAAACTTCATCAGCCCCATCGAAAGTGTAACGGCGAGTCGCACCAACCTCCATCTCACCGGTAGCATAGTAACCCTTTACAATCAGCATCGGGTCATCATCATTTTTTGCTATAGGGAGGTAGTCGGCTGCTAACCAATCTCCTTTCTTTACATATTTTAAAGTTACATCATGGCCCTGATTATCAAGTGCGTTATATCCGGACAAAGAGGATTCAGATCCGTTGGTGGTGTTGTTGCCGGAAGCCGAATATGGGGTTACAGAGAGAGAATATCCATTTTCATCATCAAGTTTCTTCCAGTTGGGATTTTGGGTGGGTTTGGTCTCACCCTTTGACCAATATGAGGCCTGAGCCGGAGCTTCATATAGCCCAGCACCAGTCAGAAGCAGATTGGCCTCTGTAGAGTTAAAAGTAACCTTAACACGAGTATAGGGGCGATGAAGTTCATAAACCCCCACACCGGTTTGACTATCCAAGGATATAATAACTGGGTCACTAACTGAGGGTATCTTACCAGACCCGCTCTGGAGCTCATCATAAGATAGGACGGCTTTTGTGAAGTCAGCTTCGGTGGTAGCACCTTTGGTGGCAGAAATCACACTACCTGGATTGGCTACCAAGTATCCAACTGCTCCATTTTTAAGTTTAGAACGTTGTATAGTCTTTGAATATATACCGTTTGAAAGGGTAAATTCACTTACGGTTAATTTCAAAGGATCTTCGAGTAACACACCGGTACCATCATCTATCTTATCGAATTGATAGAGGTAAACTTCAGTCCCGAGATCGCTACGGGAGTCGAGAACCATCTTGGCCTGATTTTCGGCACGGGTACCTGTTTCAGAGCCGAGGGAGAGGGCAGAGAAATTATTGGCCGTAAAGGCGATGATTGCTTGGTCATCGGGTATTTCCTTGCCATTCCAGCGGAACGGCTCGTCGCTGCTGCACCCTCCAATCAAGAGCAGGGTGCAAGCAGAAGCGAAAGAAACTATATGTTTTTTAGTTATCATTGTAGTCTAAGTATTATGGGAGAAGGAAAAACATTATTTTTTTGTTACCTTAATTTTGTTGTTTTCGAAATCCCATTCAACATCGAATCTATCTCCATCATTGGCACCAGATATGGTCATATTGCTGTTATTGTCACCGGAAACGCTAATCCACTTATTTTGTTCAATAGCACTTCCCGTAGAATACCAATGTTCAGAACCATCCCAAACTTTAATTTTAAAACTACCCTTCCCAATAGTGAGAGTATGTTTGGAAATTCCAGAAGCTGCAGGATTCACTCCATTGTCCTTCCAATCATTATGATCTCCTGGAACGTTTACATATACATTCGAATAATCTTTTCCTGGAGTCGTCTGTTGAACTGTATAGGTAACCCAAAAATCATGAGTAGATGGCTTATAATAGAAGGTGATGTCGGTTACATTGCCGTCTTTTAGAGTCATATTGCCATCACCGCTTCCATTGGTGCTGAGAGTGCGATGATCACCACTTTCTATATTGTACTCATACCCATACCAGTCATCCTCTACTTTAATCTTAAAGGATCCAGAGAACTCATCTAAATGATATTTATAGGTTTCATTGTCGCTGAGTGAGAATTTATTATTGGATTGATTCCAATCATTGAATTCCCCTACGAGGTAGATGTTTTTCTGAGTGGCTGCCGTTTCCGGTTCACCGTTTTTGATTTTGGTTACGGCATTGGCAGCGAAGAACCAGGTAAGTTCTGGTTGGTCTTCTACATTGGGTCTGTTGTATGCAAGGGCTTTGGACTTATTCCCATTATTATCATGGAGGGTATAGGTTCCACCATTAGTGGAAGTAAGGCCATCAACAGTATAGAAGTAGCCCGAGGTATTCCCTGTCATTTGAGTAGCCTCTTTCATCGAAAGTGTTTTGGTTCCTCCGTCCAACTGAATCCCTGTATAATTCCTATTGGAAAGAGGATTTATCCAGAAGATCGCATTTTTAGAATTAGAATCATTAGTGCGAGTTCTGAGCATCCATACTTCTGAACACTCATTCAGACCTAATTGATTACTTAGGGAAGTATCTGCTATTTTAGATTTTGCTGACGTGCTATCAACTACTCTCACACACTCTGTACTCCCTAAAGTACCACTATAGAACTCGTCTGTACTGTATACTGCGATCTTAGCATACATCAATCCATCTGTCCCTTTAGTGCCACTAACGGAATAATGGGTTTTGTATGTCTCAGAATCGGCCTCTTTTGTTTTCAGAATTACAGAAGGTCCATCTATGGCGTGCCAAACCAAGCCCATGTAAGTAGTTGCGGGAGTTGAATTCTCTACTTCGACTTTAAGCTTCATTGAATTGGGGTCAAAGGTAAATGTTACCGGTTTGTTTTCCGGACCCCTCCATTCCCAGTTCTGTCCGTTATTATTACTTGAGGTGCCTTGGTATGTGCCTGATTGTGTTATAGTGTATACTGAGGCGTTCTTGCTATTGCTCCAATACCAAGCTGCTTCAGCTCCTGTCTTAGTATTCTTCTTACGGATACCAAATGTGTCTCCTTTGGTCATTGAGGAAGCAGTATAGGTATACACATCACCTTCCGGGGTTAATGGTTTTTCCGTAGAAGCTTGATCGTTGAACTCAATATGGTAAGTATAGGAGCTGGTTGGAGCCGGTGCTGTACCGTAGCTTTCCTTCTTACCATCGGTGAAGTAACAGTTGTCGCCTGCATCTACCCACTGTTTAGTTTGGTTCTTGTTGTCCATATCCAAGTCCAATAAGAACCATGCCTCATTGTCCGCAAAGTTTGGTAAGATTACACCGGGAATTTGGCTTGCTGGATAACGCATTTGGCCGTTACCATCGCTTCTCTCTTTATGAGAATTATCAGACTCTATGAACATCAACAAAGTTTTACCGGGTTTGGCAATCAGCGGAAGCTCAATCTTCCACCAGCCTTCATTATCACCGGTTTCTTTTACCATGGCAATGCCAGGCCAACCCCCGGGAATACCACCTTTACAAGTTGGGCATGTGCAAGATTCAGATGTCCTTTGATCATGGAAGAAATCATTACCGGTTGAATAATAACCCTTAGACGCGTCCGTCTCTGCTCCCCAATCCATTTTATAGGCAGGAGTATTTTCGGTAGTACCTACCTGATGCCAATCCTCTAATGAAGTTGAAGCAGGTACTGTTACAGGTCCCCAAGGTTTCCAGCCAAGGAAAGCTGCGCCTATAGAGAAGTTGTATTCTACATAATTCAGAGTCCAATTACCATCATCGTCCTTTTTTACTATGAGGTTACCATCCGGAGCTTCTAAGTTTTGGTATGCCCAGACGTGTACATTTTTCCAATTCTCGTCAGTAGTACCACCTTTCGCAGCGCGGAAGTGGACTGTGTAGACTTGGGCTGAGGGGACGATGGTGAATTCGCCATCATCGGTTTTTGCATTGTTTCCGGAAGCATCGGTGGCTACGCCATGTATATTTCCGGTGAGGGTTTGGCCGAAGTAATTTTGGTCGATCGGATCTTCCATTGTTATGCGGATTACACCCGACAACGGGAAGCTTTCACCTTCCAACATGTTACCGGTCTCGAAATGCAATACATTGCTTCCGTTCGGTTTGGTCAGGCGGATACGCTTACTCAGAACGTTTTCTTCCTCTACATTGTCAATGATCTCAGCATAGAGCTTTAAGTCCTCCAATGCTGTATCTGTTTTCGGCATTCCATTCGGATTGGAGTTGGAGTATTCATTCGGATTGGAATATTCTGACAATGTCAATGTCAGCTTGTCGAGGTTGGTAGCGTATGATATATAGAGGGAGTATTGCTCAAGGGTAGATACCTGGTTTGCATATACCGTTTGTTCAGCAGGAGTGATTTCAAGGAAGGGATGTAGGTCAACTTCTTCTACATCTACTTTCTTGCGGATATTACCGGCGATCACATAAAGGTAGGTATTTTTAATAGAAGTTGCGCGAACACCGAGGGCCGGGTTTACACGTACAGTGATCTGGTTGGTTGTTGGATCGGCAGTGCAAAGGAAAATTGGCTTTCCACCATCGGTTGCTGATTCGAATGTCAAGCGGGGAGCGGTGGTAGCGTAGTTGATAGTCTGGGGAGTTGAGCCATCAATTTTTTTGATTACGGTCTCACCCAAATTTAGTTCTGTATCACCGGAAAGGTTTATGGAGAGAGTTTCGGCAGTCCAAGGTTGAACTGACCATTTGAAATCTACATCTCCGGCTGCTTTTACCAAACCTACGACATCATAATAATGGCCGCGGGCAAAATCACCTTTGCCGGAGCCATCAAGCATACAACCTAAAGGAATATCAAAGTTACCGATCTGACTCTGAGCTTTGATATTCAGTTTTGTCTTTGCATCCTCATTGGGGTACATCCCTGCTACACACTCAGGCAAGTAAGCTACCACCTGATAAGCGATTTTGTTGTCAGTGTCAGCCAATTCAGCGAGATTATCAAGAGACTGATAGTCATCACCGGTTGCGACTGTAAGTTTCTCCAGATCCACACCGGCAAAAGAGCGGTGCTGACCCTCTGCTACTTTTTCAAGGAGTGAGGTTACTTTGTAATTATCAGAAGTATATGTTTCAGGCTTAAAGAGAGGGGAGGACCCGTAAACGTTTATAGCATCGGTAGCGGAAACGGTAAGGCGTTCGGGAGCATATCCGGCGGAGAAATCGGTATTGTCGTAAAGGAGGGTTACGCGCACTTTGGCTACGCAGAATTCCAAAGAAGCGGTAGCGCGATTCAACTCACCTTTCTTAACGCTGATACCCTGAGTCCAAGCCATGGGAAGGTTACCCGGCTTAGGCAGGTCTACATTTTCCAGCCCTGTCTTATCGAGGAAACGCATATTTTTGATATCATTTTCCAGAGCGATAGTCTCAGCTGAAGTCGCACTCTGATTACTGATATTAGCCAAGCCGGAAAGGTCTACATTGGCGATAAGATAGAGGCGGTACGAGCCATCCTCGATCTTCAGGTTATAGCAATTGTAGATACCTTCAACTGAGGTGTCAGCCCCTTCCGGGTCGAGGGTAATATAGAAATGCTTCTTGGCCGGTTTTCCGGACTCCTCGTTATCGTAATAAAAGCCAACGAGGCTCAGCGATGAGAACTCACCCTCATGCTCAGCCAAAGAAGCGGTGCTTTCGTTTTCGGAGCGGGTTAGGGTGGAGCCGGCGCGGGTGCCGTGGTCGCGGGCCAGGGTGGTGTTCGGGATTAGGAGCTGGAGGGTGGTGCCGTCGGTGGAGCGGGGGGGATCCACGCGGAAGTCGTCGTCGGCGCTGCAGCCGGCGAGAAGCCCCATCAAAGTGAGAACAGAAAAGATGAAAGAAAATCTGCGTATCATAATTGATACCGGCGAAGCCGGAATGGAAAATTGAAAATTGAAAATGGAAAACTGACCGGCAAAGCCGGTGTGGTATTAGTTTTCAAAGTCTATTACCTGACGGTGATAAGTCCACTGGGTGGGGAAACTGATCTTCAGGGAGATGGTGCGGTTGGGATCTTCGGGAGAGTCGGTGTCCTTCCACGGGGTCGGGAGCTTGAAGATCTTTTCAATGCTCATCTGATATACCGTATTTCGGGCGATACCATATTCGCCTTCAGCTACGACTCCTTCGGAACCGGTATCCGACAGATGGCGGATCGCCATTATGTAATGCACGGGGTAACCACCAAGCTGAGCGTCATATTTAAGGGTATGCCACTTTTTATTAGTCGCAGGGTCATAGTTCGCAGGGAGATTCGCTTGCGGTTCACCTTGGTATACTTTATCATCGAAGTAATAGATATCGGGGTGTTCCGTAGCATCCTTGGCGAGATATTTTGCAACCGAGGAGGTGGCGGGGGTTCCAGGTGTATCTTCTGTATCGGGTTTGGTGCGGAGAAGGCCGGTGATGATTACGCCGGTTGTCTCGTTCATCTTCAGCTTGCTCCAGTCAGAGGTGGTAGAGAAGTATTCACCTAAGTAGTCGATGCGGGTGAATTTGTCGTATGGGAAAGAGGTGATGGTGCAACGGGCTCCGGTGGAACTTGCTGTTACGTTATTACCCTTTATGGGGCATATCAGCGTCTGAGCAGGGGACTCTATAAGGCCGGAATCTGAAATGCGTTGGCGTAGGTTAATATTAGAAGCCAAGTTTACCGGAGAGATAGCTACTACTTCGATAGCGTAGCGGTTCTCCTCCATTGGGTAGAAGTTGGCCGGAATATCATTTGTAGCATCACCTGCCTTAGCTTTGAAGTCCAGACGGCCTAAGAGACGAACCAGGTTTACGGTTAAGGAAGTCGGGTATGCATCTTCCGGAGTATCGTATTTCTTGGAGTCATCCGGTATATTGATGGTTGGAATATCATCATCGGAAGCATAATATTCCGAAGACATCGGCATTCCTGCCGTAGGTAAGTCGGCTATTTCTCCTACTCCTACGGCTGGGCTTGCGGTGTATCTTGTAGGTGCTTTGAACTCGTACAACAAAGCGTCGGAGCCGGTGTCGGCTTTTTTGAGGATGGTATAGCTGAGGATCTTGCCGTAGAGGTCGGGGGTGTTGGCTGCTACATAGAGATTGTAGGGTTTTCCTCTTTCTACACTGGGCCACAAGGATACGACTACATTTGTCTTGCCATCTGTACCTTCGGTTATGCGACTTGCATCTGAGGTATAACCGGCGGCTACTATCTTCTTGTCTGCGGGGTCGGTGAGATAGACGCAGATGGAGTTGATTTTCGACTCATTTGGATATTCGGTTGCGGTCTCTTCATCTCCGTCTACTCGCGTAGAGGGGGCTTTTTGTCCGAGGGTTTTGCCGTCGGACTGGAGGCTGAAGGAGATCCAGAAGTCGGACTCCTGCTCAGCCGGGGCGATTTTCATGGTCGGCTCGGACTCGGAGGAACAACCGCCGCATATTAGCAGTCCGGCTCCTGCGAAAGCGAGCAGGAGGTGCGACAGCGTGCTGAGTTTGCAGCGATATGGCGAGTTATTATAGAACTTCATCACTTGTAGCTATGACTTCTTATTTAGAATTCGAGGTCGGAGTTGGCGAGGTTTAGGATCCAGTCGTTGACTTTGAACTGGAGGCCGGCCAGTTGGTTGGTCTGGGGATCCAGCATGAAGACCAAGGTCCACATGTCCTGGCAGTCCAGGTAGTCCTGCAAGGACCCGCTGCGCATCTCGTTGGCGCGGATCATGTTCAGGTAGCGGATCAGATCGAGGTCCATTACCTTGTCGCCCGCGGCGGTCGTAACGTGCAGGATGGCGGCGGTGGAGGGCTCCAGGCGGCTGGTGGAGAGATCGGCGTATGCGTTGGCGCACTCGCCGCCGGTCGCGATATGCAGGCCGGTGAAGGTCCCGGTCTCGTAGGGACGGTAGGTAGTCTCTGCGCCGCTCGGGATTATCTTGTTGTCGTGGCTTAGGGTCGCGTTGTCGGCGGTGAGCCAGTAGTTGAAGTCATTGGGGGTGATGGGGCTGCCGTCCTCGTACTGGAACACCACGCGGAAGTTGTTGGTGTTCTTGGTCAGGGAGATGGTGGAAGGCACATGTCCCGCGGCATCTTCCGGCACCTCGAAGTCGGCGGTGCCGTGGAAGTGAGAGTGGAGATTGTCGGACACCTCTCCGGCGCGGGTACCTTTGATGAAGGTATAGAGCCCGGGGTAGGAGTGGGTGCCGTTTACATCCTTGCTGTAATCGAAATGGGAGTCATCGCAGTGCATACCGCCGTATGCGATGGCATGGTAACGACCGGCCGGGAGATCCAGCGAGAGGGTGGCTGCCCCGTTGTAGGGGTAGTTGCCCACGAGGTATCCTTGGTCATTATAGAGGAGGAGGTTGGCGCAATGCACCTTCGCTGCATAGGCGTCAACATTAAGGAGGTTTCGGGTGTAGGTGAGGGTAACGTCCGCGCCCTTGGGACAGGGCTCGAGATCCTCATAGACGGCATCGCAGGAAGCGAGGCCGAGAGCGGCAGCGGCCAGCAGGCCACAAGATATGTAAGAGTAGAGTTTCACGATGGAATTTCCTTAAGATGGAAGTTGTTTAAAATTAAGAGCAGAGGAGAGGGGAGTGGTTCCTGGCGGAGGTATCACCCTCCGCCAGGATAAAATTAGAGGGTTATCTGATTAGATTATGATTGATCAGATTTGTTGGGTTTGGATTATTAACGGCCAAAGTTCATGCCAGAGTTAGCATAGTTGATACCCCAGTCCTTAACCTGTACATCGAGGTCAATCCATACCATTTGTTCACCAGAAGGATCGTGGGGAAGGTTTGAACCCTGCTGACCGAGTTTCAAGAAACCGTTGATACCAATCTTGTAGATGGTGTTACGAGAAAGGTCGGTGTTCTTCTCAGTTAATTTGTTGATATCATTATCTTCGCTCTCTGGGTCAATCTTAACGTTGGTAAGAACTTTGTTGTAATAAGTATAATATTTACCGCTTTCAGGCTTGTAAATATCTACCATGTCATTCTTTTCCCAGTCTTTAATGAATTGAGTTTCATTGTTAATAGTCTTGGCGGACTGGATGAAGTTGCTGAATGCAAGATCAGCCTTTTGCGCATCGGTAAGAGTCCAAGCAACTAAGTCGGCATAGGTGCCACACAATACACCTTCAAAAGCATACACATTCTTATCCTTATTCTCAGGGAGCTTAGAGCTTTCGAAAGAAGCCTTAACTACGATATAAGATGCACGATGATAGTTATTATCACCGTCCGGAAGTTCAGCTACATAATGAGGATGTGCGTAACAAGGTGTAGTGGTAGTAAGGTTGCTTGCGTGCTGAGCCAAGGTTTTGTTGACGAAATCATCAGTCCACTCTGAATCTGTGCCAAAGTTAACATTGGAAGCAGGAGTAGTACCGGTTTCCGTTGATTTCTGCCACAAGTATGCTGATGTTTCATGTGTGTTAACTCGTACGCTTTCCACTTTCAAAGTAATAGCGTCATCACCAGATCCGATAGTGTAGGACTCCGCAAGATCATTGAGGTCAAATCGAGTTGCCAAACGGGTCAGTTCGATTTTGAGAGGATGGGAATCGCCATTATTCAAAATCCATACGCTCTCTTGTTTGTCCTTCAGAGTAACATCCTTATGATTGATTGTCTCATCGGATTCATTTTTTTTAGCAGAAAATTTGCCCTTTACACCGTCATTATTGGACATGACAAAGTGATCTTCTTTCCATGTGGATGAAATAGCGTGATCCTCAAAGTAAGTTTTGGGTGCAATGCCATCGTGAGTTGCTTTCCAAAAATCAACGCTAGAATAGTTATGCGAACAGTTGGTATTCAGATTAGCCGCTACTTTAACTGTAACATCATTGGTGATATAGTGCTCAAGTCGAGTCATGCGGGAAGTACCAACATTGAAGTATGCAAAAGCGGAGCCATCTGTGCCAGGCTTGGTAATTTCTGTAGTATTAAGGATCAGAACCGGAAGGCCGTTAGATTGATCCATCAAAAATACAGTCAAATCGCTGATTTTGTTTTCTGCGTCTGAACCGTATTCAGTAGTGGGGTCATCAACACGAGTCAGATCCGAAGTGCTGATGCGAAGGCCGATGTAGGCATCTTCGCCGAAGTTGTCGCCCCCGTTATTGGGGGTGTTGGAAGCGAGCTCGGGGGCGTCGCTGGAGCAGCTGGCCAGGAGGCCGAGGGCTAACAGGCCGGCTGCAAATTGAAATTTCTTCATGTTTGAATTTTTTAGGTTTAGTATTAATTGAATTTATTTAGATTTTTGCCTTTGTAGGGACATCGCTTTGCGATGTTGTAGCAGGGGAGCTGGGGTTCAGCCGCAGGCCGGAGGCCTACGATCCTGGGGAGGGGCAATTTTAACATGCCGAAGGCATGTCCCTACTGGTTTATTGTTTGGAGGGCGGGCTGGGCGCCGGTGATGCCGGCGCGGGCGGCGCGGGTCAGGAGGCGGCGGGCTTCGGTGTCGTTGCCTTGGTGGAGGGCGATCACGCCGCGGGCGTAGTCGGCTACTTCTGAGTCGCCGGCGTTAGCAAGCAACGCGGCTGCTTTCTCATCGTTCCCTTGGCGGATCAGGGCCATGGCGGCGGAGAGCTGGGCACGTGGGTCGTCCGGGAAGAGCTCGGCGGATTGTATCAGCAGGGCTGTTCCTCGCGGGCTATCCTGACCATAATTGCGTACCAAGATCATCAGTTCCTCATACGAGAGCTTCGAGGGGTCCTGGTTGAGGATGTCGGAGATGGTGGTGGGCTCGGTAAAGGTCTTGACAGTGTATTCGATCTTATAGTCCGCGCGGCGCAAAGAGGGATAGACCTGCGAGAGCATCATCTGGAACGAAGCCGGGTATAACTTCTTGATCTTCTGTTCCTTCTCATCCGGCTTTAGGTTCGAGTCGATCACCTCCAGGATGCCAGCCTTGTCAGCCAAAGCCGAGGCAGCCACCCACTCTCTCAACCCGCTCCAGTCCTCCGGTGTAGACTCAGCCGTAAGGAGAGAGCCGAAACCGTAGTGGTTATCTACATACTTACGGAGGGACTCGGTACGGCCGGCTGCCAACTTCTCATTGAGAGTGTAGGGGCCATCCGGGGAAGCGTAACCGTGGATACGGACTGCATTGACAGTCAGATCCTTGTCAGCGCGAACCGAATCGATAGTCGCTACGATCGCAGCCAACTCAAGTGGGTTCGATTTATAGTCCGGAAGGAGTATGGGGGAGTTGATCTTGTAGTTAACGTAAGCCGAACGCGAGAGGGAACGGGTCTTTACGACTTGTTCCGGGGCATTCTCCATAGCAGCCATCTCGTTGACCGGGTAAATCAGCTCGAAAGGAGCCGGCGGAGCGAAATTCATCGCCAACTGAGCTGGAAGCTGGGTTGACTCGCCCTCTCCCTTGCAGCGGCAGCCGATGGTCTCGGAGCGGAAGGTGAGGGTAGAGTTGGTATAGGCATCATTCCAAGGAATCACCTCCGAGAACTGAGCGTCATCCCCCTTGGCGCGCATCAGCAACGCCCCCTCCGGGGTAGTGTGGTTGCGCTTGTGGGCAAGGAAGGCATTGCGGCCCGCGTAGATCACGGACGGCAGCTCGAGCTCCCCACCCGCGTATTGCAGGACCGGGGTAACCTTGACCTCAGTATTCGAGGGAATCTTGAAGGATTCACCCGCGATGGTGTAGGAAATGTAAAGCTGATTGGGGTTGTTTTCGGAACGCGCCATATCGATACCGGTTATAACCGGGTTGGGGACAGTTCCGGCGGCAGCTGCAAAGGCGCAGGCGAGTGCAGAGCCGAGTGCGAAATTCTTAATATTCATCATGGCTCTTGCTCTTAGAAGTTATAAACGAGGTTTATTGCAGCCTTTGTCGGGCCAACGTAGTTGTGGACCGCGTTGTCGCGGAGCTTGTCGCCGCAGTTGGCGCAGGGGTAAGTGTCGTAACGGGAGTAAGCCCAGCCGATGCCGATCTCAGCCTCCATTCCCCAGTGCTCGCTGAAAGCCCATGAGTAACCGTATGCGATACCTGCTCCGGCGAACCAACCTTGCGCCCTCTGATGATCGAGGATGCGGAAGTCGGTGCCGAGGAATTTGAATCCTTTGGTCTGGAGGTTTCCGATGTTGTATTGGCCGCCGAAGGCGTGGATACCGAAGAAGGAGCCGACGGAGCGGTGGCAGAGCCAATAGCGGAGCTCGGGCTGCGCGAACCAATGGCGCCAACGGCGAGAGCCCACATTCCAGAAGTTGACATCACCGTTGATGTCGAGGCTCCATTGGCGGGCGATGCCGAACTCGACTCCGAGGTTTACGGAGGCGGTAGCGTCGTAAAGGAGGTTGGTCTTGATCGCGGCATCTTCGGCGACAGCCGGAAGGGCGCAGGCAGCAAGAGCAAGAGTTGTTAAATAAGCCTTGTTAATAAGTTTCATGGTCATGTAAGAATGATAGACAGCGGGAGACCGCGAATGTAAAAGCCCAATAGTATCGGGTTGACATGTAATAGTAAAAATCGGGTCTAAGCAAGGAGGCCTCGGAGTCTATCTTTAAGCCATTTAGTTAGTCACAATCCGAAATCGCAGAAGATCGCGAATTGTCTTCTTTCGGGGGCAAAATTAGGGATTGTTAAGGATATGGGCAAATTATTTGATGTTAAATTTGGGTTAAAAATTGTTAATGCTCAAAGAGGCCATCGAGGCCTCTTTGAGCATTGTTGTTTTACGGGGCGAGGGCGCCCCTCATCCCCAGTTATTTTTTTCGCAGGCCGGAGGCCTACGATCCTGGCGGGGGCGCCCCTCCTCCCCAGTCGGGGCCGGGCCGGGATTCCCGGGGTGTCATATTGACATAATGACATAATGACAATATGACACCAATGTCATATTGACATAATGACAAGATGACACCCCGGCCCGGCCCCCGGTTATTTACGGCGCGGGGACGCGCCTCCTCCCCAGCTATTTTTTTCGCAGGCCGGAGGCCTACGATCCTGGCCCGGCCCCAGGTTATTTACGGGGCGAGGACGCCCCTCATCCCAGTTACTTCCGGGGCGAGGGCGCCCCTCATCCCAGTTACTTACGGCGGCGGAAGGCGTCAAAGCCGTTGCCGTAGACGCGGCGGACGAAGTTGGCGATGACGTAGGCTGTCGGGTCGATCTCGTGGATGATGTCGTAGATCTTGACGGTGTCGGCTTGGCGACACCAGACCATCATCATCGTGCGCTGGGTGCCGGTCCAGTAGCCGCGGGAGTCCCAGGTGGTGCACCCGCGTCCGGTCTGGTGGGTGATCTGGTTGGCGATGCGCTCCCACTTGTCGCTAAGGATAAGAAACTGGACGGTCTGGCGCCCGGCATAGATAAACTTATCGGCGACATAGCTATAGATGAAGATCGCTACCCAACCGAAGATGATCGACTCGGCGCGAGCCTGAACCCGCGCCTCCATGTCCCCCTCGAACGGCAGGAAGAATGACAGCGCGACAATCGTAATATCTACCGCCATCATCACGCGGCCAACGGATACATTCGATATCTTGGACATTACGGCGGCGACGATGTCGGTGCCCCCCGCGGTACCACCGTGTCCGATGTAGATACCGATTCCGACACCCAAGACCAGGGCGCCGAGCAGCATACTGATCGGCGCGTCCGAGATGATGGGCGGGTGGGAGACGAAATAACCCTCCAAAGCACCGATTATGCCGGACATGACGGTGGCGCCGAAGATGGTGCGGAGCGCGAAAGCGCGCCCCAGGTACTTATATCCGGCGGCAAGGAGGAGGAGGTTGGTGCCGTACATGGTGAAGGCGACCGGTATCCGTTCGCCGGAGGCGAAGAAGATGAGGGTAGAGAAGCCGGCCATCCCGCCGATCACGATCTGATGCGGCAGGATGAATATAACGAATCCTACGGAGTAAATGGCGATGCCGAGGATGATCCATAGGAGCCGGCGGGATTCTTCTAATAGGTTTAAGGGTTTCATGGTAGGTTAATTTCCGGGGCGAGGGCGCCCCTCATCCCCAGCTTTTTTTAATTCGCAGGCCGGAGGCCTACGATCCTGGCGAGGGCGCCCCTCATCCCCAGCTTTTTTTAATTCGCAGGCCGGAGGCCTACGATCCTGGCGAGGGCGCCCCTCATCCCCAGTGACGGGGCGGGGGCGCCCCTCATCCCAGTGACGGCGCGGGGACGCGCCTCCTCCCCAGTTACGCCAGTTTCTGGAGGATGGCGGTTAGGAGTTGCCAGTAGGCGGCGACGGAGGGGATGTTGGCTTTTTCGTTGGGGGAGTGGATGTCTTTCAGGGTCGGGCCGAAGGAGACCATGTCTAAGTTCGGCATCTTCTCTAAGAACAAGCCACATTCCAAGCCGGCATGAAGTGCCTCTACTTTTGGTTTGTAACCGAAAAGTTGCTCGAAGCACCCTTCAGCCACCTTCAGCACCTTCGAATCCGGGTTGGGTGCCCAGCCTACAGAAGGATCATTGGACTCTACGCGGCAACCGATCATCTCGAAGAGGGCCTTCACGCGGTCCGCGATCTCGAAACGGCGCGAATCGACGGAAGAACGCTGGTGGGTGGTGATCAGGATCTCGTCATCACCATCGCGCTTCACGGAAGCGAGGTTGGTGGAGGTCTCTACCAGACCCGGGATCGCCAAGGACATACCCTGAACAGCATTCGGGCAGGCGAAGAGGGCTGAAACCAACGGAGTAGAGTAACCCGGAGCCAAAACATCAGCCGGAACCGGAGCCTCAACTACCTCGAAAACGAAATCCGCGCCCTCTGCGAGGAGGTATTCAGCGTGGATCATATCATTAAACTCAGCTGCATAGGCTAACATCTCATCCTTGTTCTCGGGGTTGATACCGATGATAGCCTCAGCCTCACGCGGAATGGCATTGGGGAGTCCACCACCCGTGAAATCGGAGAGGGTAACCGGGAAACGGCTCATCAGCTCCCAGAGGAAGCGCGCCACCTGCTGGTTGGCATTGCCGCGGCCGAGGTGTATTTCCATACCGGAGTGGCCACCCTTCAGATGGTCTATATGCACCTTATAATATATAAGGTCAGCGGGAGCAGCCGCGCGCTCCACCGGATAATGGCACAGCGTAGCCTGTGAACCGGCGCATCCTACTACCAACGAACCATGCTCTTCGGAATCGAGGTTGAGGAGTATGTCGCCGGTGAGGAACGCGGGATCAATCCCATTAGCACCGGTCAGGCCCTGCTCCTCATCCACAGTGAGCAGCACTGAGATCGGGCCATGAACTAATGAATCGTCTAACAGCACAGCCATGCCCGAAGCGCAGCCGAGGCCATTGTCGGCACCGAGGGTAGTACCGTCGGCACGCACCCATTCGCCGTCGACGATGGTGGTGATGGGATCGGTAAGGAAGTTATGTTTCTTGTCACCACGCTTTTCGGCAACCATGTCCTGGTGGCCTTGGAGAATCACATGGGGAGCGTTCTCGTGGCCCGGAGTCGCGGGCTTGGTCATGAGGACATTGCCGACAGAATCCACCTGAACGGGGATGTTATGGGCATTGGCCCAGTCGGTGAGGAACTTGCGCATCGCATCGAGATGATGGGTAGGGCGCGGAACTTTGGTTATTTCATCGAAGCACTCCCAGAGGAGGCGGGGTTTAAGGTCACGTATTGTCATAGTTATTATTTTTAGGGGGTGGCTCGAGAGACTCGAGAAGCTCGAGAAGCTCGAGAAGCTCGAGGGACCCCGAGGAGAGCTCGAAGAGCTCGAAATTTACGGCGCGGGGACGCGCCTCATCCCAGTTACTTACGGCGCGGGGACGCGCCTCCTCCCCAGTTACTTACGGCGCGGGGACGCGCCTCCTCCCCAGTCAGCCGGGGCGGGGGCGCCCCTCATCCCAGTTACAGCCCGGGGCTGGGTTACTGGTTTTTGTATTTGTTGTAGGCTTGGGCCATGCGGGTATGGTAGCCGCGGCGGGCGTAGGAGGAGCCGTTGTATTTGCGGGCGAAGGCAGACCAATTCTTGGCCTTCAGGTCGGGGAGCATCCCGGAGTTGGTTATGAACTGGGCGAAGAGTTCGAGCTGCTCGAACTCGGAATCGGACATGCGCTCGACCATCTCGGAGATGGTCTCGCATCCGCACGCCTTATAGTTGAAACCACCGATCTGGAACATGCCCCAGAAGGTGCCCATGTTGGCCGCGTCGGCGTTGACGCGGCGGGCGTTGGTCAGCTGCTGCCATTCCTTCAGGGCGTAACCTGAGAGACCGGAAGGGACCTTGGCGGACTTGTCGCCCGGGCAACCCTTGCATTTGGCGCGGGAATTGGCATACATCTTCTGGTCGAAGTTCACCACCGGTACGCCGGGGGCATAGAAACCCTTCATTTGCTTTCCGGCCTCGATTTCTACTACGGCCTTGATGGCGGCCACTTCTACGCCGAGCTCCTCGGCGACACGCTGGAAGTCGGAGTCGGAGAGGGTGGTGTAGCGGTCAGACGAAGCCGGGTCGGGCTCATTTACGGGGCGGGGGCGCCCCTCCTCCCAGTCAGCCGGGGCGGGGGCGCCCCTCATCCCAGTCACGGCGCGGGGGCGCGCCTCCTCCCCAGCACAGGACCCAGACGCGGGCAAGAGAAGGGTAATTATAAGTAGGGCCAGCCCGGGGAGGGCTGGCTTTAGGCGGGGGGTCATGATTGGGCGACTTTCTCCAGCACTCGGCAGAGATGACGCCAGAATTTCTCTACGGTGGGGATGTTAAGCTGCTCGTCGGGGGAGTGTACGCCTGTCATGGTCGGTCCGAAGGATACCATGTCGAGGTGGGGGAACTTGTCGAGGAACAATCCGCACTCCAAACCGGCGTGGATAGCCTTGATCTTCGCTTCCTCGCCGAAGAGCTCCTTATAGGCATCGGCAGAGATGCGCATGATAGCAGAATCCATATTCGGAGCCCATCCGGGGTAGCCGTCGGAATGTTCAACCTTGGCACCCGCCAACTGGAAGCAAGCCTCGACCATACCGGCGATGTCATACTTGCGGCTCTCGACAGAAGAACGCTGGGAAGTGGTAACGCGGATTTCGTTTTCGCCTACCATCTTGACAGCAGCGAGGTTGGTGGAGGTCTCCACGAGACCCGGCAGATCGCGGCTCATGGAGATCACACCATGAGGAGCGCAATAGAGGGCGCGGATCAGTCGCAGTGAAGTATCGGAATCGATGCAATATTCAGGACGCTCAGCCTCCTCGATGATCAGTTCGAGAGAGGGCTCTACACCCTTGAACTCCTCCTTGATGGCCTCGGCATACTTGGAGAGGTTGCGGATGATCTGGGCTTTGTGTTCGGCATTGATACCGAAAACAGCCTCAGCCTCACGCGGGATGGCGTTGCGGAGGTTGCCGCCATTGAAAGAGCAAACCTCAATAGCCCATTTCTGGGAGCACTCCCAGATGAAACGCGCGATGAGCTTGTTGGCGTTTGCGCGGCCAAGATGGATGTCGCCACCTGAGTGGCCACCCAACAGACCCTTGACAGCCACGCGGAGGTAAGAGAAATGTTCGGGGGAGATGCTGCGGTTGTAAGTGAAAGTAGCGGTAGTATCGATACCACCGGCGCAACCTACGAAGATCTCGCCGTCGTCCTCGGAGTCGAGGTTAAGGAGGATGCTGCCGGTGATCATGTCGGGGCCGACATTCTGGGCACCCTCAAGTCCGATCTCCTCATTGATGGTGAAGAGACATTCTACAGGTCCATGCTTGAGGTTAGGATCTACCATAACAGCTAAAGCACCTGCTACGCCGATGCCGTTGTCAGCACCGAGAGTAGTGCCGCGCGCCTTCACCCAGTCACCGTCGACATAAGTGTCGATCGGATCTTTAGTGAAATCATGCTCTACGTCATTGTTTTTCTCGCAGACCATGTCCATGTGGGCTTGGAGCACCACAGTCGGGGCTTTCTCGAAGCCCGGGGTCGCGGGCTTGCGCATGGCTACGTTGCCGCACTTGTCGGTATGGGCCTCGATATTGTGTTTTTTAGCGAAGTCGAGGAGGTAGTTTCGGATCTGTTCCTCATGGCAAGAGGGACGGGGAACCTTGGTGATTTCGTCGAAGATCTGCCAGATGAGGGCAGGTTTAAGGTCTTTTACTTCCATAGTATTATTTTGGTTACAGTTAATTCGGTTTATT
>CAZKJP010000037.1:0-24249 GCA_964553075.1 uncultured Sangeribacter sp.
AGTGAACACGAAAGGAGGTGAACACCTCCAATTAGTGTTCACCTCCTACTCGATTTATTAAAGGATTGAAGTTAAGCTTAGAAGATCTATGCTTTTCCTATGTCTTATGAAGAGGAGTTGGAGAATCAAGAATTATGCTTTCTTCATTTCCTTAGCGAAAGTGTCTTTCAATCCTATTGTACGGTTGAAAACAAGTTTTTCCGGAGTTGAATCCGGATCAACGGTATAGTAACCGATACGCTGGAATTGATAATGATCACCTGCTTTAGCACGTTCCGCCAGCCAAGGCTCGATCATAACATTCTCTCGAACCTTCAGTGACTCAGGGTTCAGAAGGTCTCTGAAGTCACCCTCCTCAGCTGAAGGGTTCTCAACCTTGAAGAGCTTGTCATAATCCCTTACCTCAGCCTTTACAGCAGTAGGTACATTAACCCAATGAAGCGTACCCTTTACCTTCCTGTCTGCGCCCGGGAGACCGCTTCTTGTCTCGGGATCATATTCTGCATATATCTCCTCGATCTCTCCATCAGCATTTTTCTTACAACCGGTGCATTTTACAATATATGCCCCTTTTAGACGCACCTCTTTGTCAGGAGACATACGGAAGAACTTCTTCGGAGGATTCTCCATGAAATCTTCCCTCTCAATCCACAGTTCGCGGCTGAATGGCATCTCGTGAACACCGGCAGAAGGATCTTCAGGATTAGACTCCATTGTCATAATCTCCTGCTTATCCTCTGGATAATTGGTCAAAATAAGCTTAACCGGATTTACAACCGCACTTACACGGGTAGCATGTTTGTTGAGATCCTCGCGTAAAGAGTGCTCCAGCAGCTCCACATGGTTAAGAGCCTCATATTTTGTATAACCGATTTTCTTAACGAAATTCTTGATCGAATCCGGTGTGTAGCCTCTGCGACGCAGTCCGCACAGGGTCGGCATTCTCGGGTCATCCCACCCCGCTACCAATCCTTCCTTAACAAGTTGGAGCAATTTGCGTTTGCTCATCACGGTATAAGTGAGATTGAGACGGTTGAACTCGATCTGGCGCGGGCAATATGACTCATCAGCCAGTTCCTTTACGAAATATTCGTAAAGAGGACGGTGAGGAACAAACTCCAGGGTACAGATCGAATGGGTAACGCCTTCGAAATAGTCACTCTGACCATGTGCGAAGTCATACATCGGATAAACTTTCCAAGTCTCTCCGGTACGCCAATGTGGAGTCTTTATGATGCGGTACATGACCGGATCGCGGAAATGCATATTGTCGCTTGCCATATCAATCTTGGCGCGCAACACCATTGACCCCTCATCGAACTCACCCTTATTCATCCTTTCAAACAAATCCAGGTTCTCTTCTATGGGACGGTCGCGATACGGGGAGTTTTGGCCCGGTTGGGTAGGAGTACCTTTTTGTTCCTTAATTTGTTCTGAAGTCTGTTCGTCAACATACGCCTTCCCTTCCTTTATCATCCTAACAGCAAGATCGTAAAGTTGAGGGAAATAATCGGAAGCGTAATAGAGACGGTCCCCCCAGTCATAGCCAAGCCAATGAATATCGCGTTTGATCGCTTCTACATATTCAGTGTCTTCTTTTTGCGGATTAGTATCATCGAAGCGAAGGTTACATGTACCGCCGAATTTCTCGGCCACTCCGAAATCCATGATAAAGGCTTTAGCATGGCCGATGTGAAGATATCCGTTGGGTTCGGGCGGGAAACGCGTATTGAGTCGGCCTCCGTTTTTGCCGGCCTCCAGATCCTCTTTGATATATTGCTCGACGAAATTCAGGTTCTCGCCGTTGTTAAGTTCATTTGTCTCAGGAGTCATTTCTGACATGAGTATGCTGATTTAAAATTAAATAATGATAGCCGTTGTCTCTTCTCGAACGTCGGGAGAGACAAACGGCTATAAACTTTTTAGTTGGCAATCATCGCTCCGAAAGCCGCCCCTCCCATAATTGAATAGGAACGGGAGAACTGGCGTATAACACTTATCGTTGAGGGTCGGGGTGAAAAGAAAGCTTTCACTACGATCTCGGATTGCAAAGAAGAAGTAGTAGAATCATTTGCCATAGGCAATCTCTTTTAGTTACAAATAAACGAATTTGAGATGTTATTCAGACATTAACATTCAAGAAACGTTGATGAACGGATTAATATTGCAACTAAAGAGAAAAAAATATAAGCGAACTCTGTGCCCTCGGTTACAGAGTAAGAACGATATCTTTCTGAGCAGCGATTCGGCGAAGGTTGATAAGTGCATATCTCATTCGCCCCAGAGCCGTATTGATACTTACACCGGTCTGGTCTGCTATCTCCTTGAAAGACAGATTCTGATAATAACGCATGTTCAGAACCTCCCTTTGAAGAGGGGGAAGCTCGTTGATGAGACGTTTTACGTCCTCATGGATCTGACGGTTAATGATCACATCCTCTATGGTGGCCTCACATAGTTCCTTCCGGTTCAGGATATCGATGTCAGTGAGATCTGCACTTTGGAGATTCTCGGATTTTTCCTGCCGGTAATAGTCTATGATAAGGTTGCGGGCTATGCGCGAGATCCAAGCCGGGAACTTTCCGTTCTCGGTATAGCGGCCTTGCTTTATGGTCATGATGGCCTTTACGAACGTCTCCTGGAAGATATCGTTCGCCTTATCCTCGTTCTTGATAATTCGGAGGATATATGTGTAGATGCGATCCTGATGGCGTTTGAGAAGAATGTCGAACGCTTCATTATTACCGCTTGCATATTCCTTTACCAACTGTTCGTCGGCCAATGACTGATAGTCTGTCATGTTAATGTCTTTTCGTTTTCGTTTAGTAAAAGCTTTTCTATAGGCGTACGATTTGAGGTTATTTTATTCGGTTTTATTGATTGTAAGTACAAAGATAATAAAAAATCAGCCTGAAACATCGGTTTGCAGACTGAAATTACAGTTAATTTATGTTAAGGGCGCAATAATCCTAATTTTTAAGTGTTTTGATTAACCGCAGCGCGGCCCAATCATCTGAACTCCTTGTCTCAACTAATTCGAGTCCGCGTGCTCTTGCGCTTTCTTGAATCAATGGAATATCAGAGCGGTAAAAGCCACTTAGCAACATCTCCCCTCCCTCTTTAAGTTTAGAGGCATAACGCCCTAAATCGGCGAGGATAATATTGCGGTTGATATTGGCAAGGAAAACATCCGCCTCCTCTACTTCCTCTAATCGTGATGCATCTCCGGTTAGATAAACGACTTTCGACTCATTGAGTAAAGCATTGTCTCTTGCGTTTTGGGCAGCATCAGGGTCTATCTCGATACCAATGGCTTCCGCACCTTTTTTATCGGCGAGAATAGATAGGATGCCAGTCCCGGCTCCCATATCTATCACCTTTTTCCCTTTCAAGTCCATCCCTAAGAGATATTCCATCATCTGGGAAGTGGTCTGGTGATGACCCGTGCCGAACGCCATCTTAGGATCAATTACGATTTCCATATCAGCTCCCGTCGGGTTGTGGAATGATGATCTTACGGCACATTGATTCCCTATAACGATGGGCTGGAAATAATTTTTCTCCCATTCCTGATTCCAATCTTCCCCTACGATCTTTTCTGTAGTAATGAGATGAGTCACACTCCCTATTGCGGAGGAGCTTATAGCATCCTCAGCTGCATCTAAATTGAAATCACATTCTGGAATGTAGGCGGACAACCCTTTCTTATCTGCTACGAAAGATTCGTATCCTATCTCACCGAGTCCGGCGGCCATAAGGTCAGTATTGAGCTCGGTACATGGATCCAAATCAACTCTTAGGTGAATGTAATCAGTCATTTTTTCTTCCCTCTTTTAAAGAAATGCAGGACCTTGCGGATACTACTGAAAGCTGAGAACCCTATCAGAAGATAGTCCACATAATTAAGACCTCCTATAACCTTGCTGGCAACCCCTCCAACATTCTTCATCAGGCTCTTCTGGCCATCGCTGGAAAATGGTGAGTCATGGTGAATCTTAACGGCCGTCTCCATTATATTCTCCTTGCAATACTCACGTTTAAGAGCCAGCAATGCGCGTTGATACCGCAGCTCAGCCATGGTATAGCCCTTGAACCCAGGATCATTATGAGGATTCGATGAAACGATTTTCTTCTTATTCATAGATAGTTCTTTAACAGATATACCATTTCTATTTTGCTTCATTTTCCTGTTTGGAATCATTGCTGACGGGAGCACCCAGTAGCAATCTGGTCATGTATCTGGCAATGGGATTATAGATCAAGGCTTGCCGGAAAACATATATCAGGATTATAAGCAGTATAAGAATCCCACTCACAGTCAGGTATGCCAATGCCGGGGCCATGATCAGCTTGAATACATCCGTAAGCGCAAAGCTCAGCAAAATAATGACTACCATCCCCAGCAGCATGCAAATAGACCCCACCACAAAAGTAGACGTCATTAAAGTGAATTTTTCAGCTGCTGTGAGTTTGGCATATTCTACCTGTATCTCGACCCAGGTACGGGATTGGGTAAATATCTCTTTGATTTCGTTAGTCAGGGATTCTTTCATATTCGTATGTTTTGAACCATCTTTTGTTAATACACAACTATGCAGTCCGGCATCTATCTACGGATGCGGGACTGCGCAGTGTGTTTTGCGATATAATACCCTATAAGGCTTATATCCGATTTTCGATAAAAGAATCTGCTGTTAGATTCTAATGCCTGATTACTCCCCTGTGAGTTCAGCTACGAGTGCGTCTACTTCTGCATCCGAAATCTTGATGCCCTTGCGCTTCAAGATCTTGCAAATACGCTCACGAACCTCGCAACCTTTCTCAGGAGCAAACAGAAGGGCAGCGCTGCAACCTACGATTGCTCCGCCCAAGAAGGCATATAAGATAGTAAGTGCTTTCATTATTTCTTATGTTTTTTAGATGGTCTTTTCAACTTGATCCTGGATCTCGTCTACGAGTTCGTCTAATTTTTCCTTCTTCAGGGTGATACCGTTTCTTTTCAGAATCTCGGCGATGTTCTTACGGGTTTTCTCACCTTTCTCGGGAGCAACCAGCAGACCTACTGCCGCACCGGCGATTGCACCGCCGATAACTGCTGCTATTACATTAAGTGCTTTCATTTTTTCTATAATTTAAATTCAAATATTTACACGATCGAAGCTTAAGCTCTCAGCTTAACTCCTATATCTGCTAAACGTTTCTATCTCCCCTAATGTTTTATCGGAACTCGGATATAGGAGAATTTAATATAATAAAATGTCCAATTGTTCGGATGCTGAGAATTACCTTTGGGCGAGGAAGGAGCCAGAAGCAATTTCCTTATATGCCATCAGACCCTGTTCGTCAAGACTGATTTCCTCCATGCTGCCATCAGGTGTGATCATCTTCACATGACCCGGGTCTACCATAGTCATAAAGGGATAGCTACCCTTCTCCGTCTCCATGCTCCAAGTCTGGGTAGGAACGTCAAAAGCAAGCCTGGTCTTGATCCCTGTCGACTCATGGATGATATCGTATCCTTTCCCATCGCATTTTACCAGATATCGGCCTTGTTCGCTCTCTATGACTTTTGTAGAAGCAGTCAGAGGATTGTTACCGCTCCAGAACTCGACTGAATTGATGACAATCAAGTCCGCTAATGCAGTAACCTCATATACGGGTAAGATCCAAAATGCGAAGAATACCAGCTCGTTAACAAACTTATTTCCTACTTGTTTATTCCAGCCGATGACCTTGTTGGTCAATGCGAAGCTGCCTATACAGCTTTGAAACCCTAAGGATCCTAACGCGAGCATCACAGCCGCCACGCTTATATATCTTTTCTTCATGTTCTTATTTTAATTTTATTGAAGCCATCCGATTTCGTGAAAGAGAATGGAGAACTCTGCACCCTTAGAGACTTCTTCTGCAAAGATAATACAGAATATTTAAAATTCATTAATTTTTTGCCAGAAATGACTGGTACGCTGTTTTGACACGGGCTACGAAATCTATAGTCTCGCGTCCGCGGAAATAACCGTTTTTCACTACCGGGTCCCTATAATATTGAGGATGGCTTTTCATGAGGGCGGCTTTATCTACACCCCCCTCCCATCGGTTCTTTGCCAGTCCATATTTGTCTGCCAGGGCTATTGAGTCATAAATATGACCTAATCCAGCGTTATAGGCCGCCAGAACGAAATTGATCCTTTCATTTGGATCAGGTACCCGACCTTCAAGTTGCTTGTCTAATGTTTCCAGCAACTTTATACCTGCGCTGATGCAGGTCTCGGGATTGGAAAGGTGCTCAGGTGAGTAACCAAGGGCTTTGGCAGTCCTGGGCATGATCTGCATGACCCCTTTAGCACCCGCCCAGGATACAAGGTCTGTCTTGAACCTGGATTCTACATAAGCAACCGCCGCAATCAGTTTCCAGTCAAAACGGCTGGAGGCAGCGGCCCGACGGAAGGCTCCATCAAACGGCGAGATACCCTTTCCTTCAGGAAGTTCGAGTTCCACTTTCACTTCCGAAAGATCCGACAAGGCATCGGCCATAGTCAATCCTACAGGAAGTTTGGCAGTATCGAAATACTTACGGTGAAGGGTCTTGTAGATATCCTGATTTTTTTCAGTCCATTTATTTAAGATCTCAGCGAGCCCAGGCTGATCCGGTTTTACAGCCCACATTGTCTCCTGATCCAGGCTGATGGCTAATGATCCATCCAATTGCGGGTAATCCGGCAGATTCGCGCGTGCTATAGCGTAATCTACAACCGTAGCGGCTATCTCTCCATCCGCAACCATTTTGATCATATCTTCAGACACCAATGTATCTTTTGCCAAGGTCTCAATTACTATCCCACCCCCCAATTCTGAATCAAGGTTACGAAGACGATGCTCAAATTTGGAATCTTTCTCAACAGTTACATGCCGTCCTATCAGCTGGGTGACATCTGTTGCCATATTTTCTCCTTTCGGTTGGATCAACATCTGGGTGGTCCGTTGCTTGGGACCGCAGGTGAGGCTGATTTTACGATATTCAGCCGTAACCGGCACCGGGGATGCAATCAGATCCACCTCACCTTTTTCAAGCATCTCCATCAGCTCAGGAAAATTGAAGGCCACTTTCATACTGGTAGCAACCTTATTGTCCTGGGCGAATCTCTGAACCATCTCATAGTCAAAGCCCATCTCCATTCCTCGGTAATTGAAATAGGTAGTCGGTGAATTGAGGATACCGACTCTTAAAGTATCCGGCAATACATAAGGTTGCGACTCCGTCGGCGTTTCTGATTTTTCCGTCAGACCACTTGCCATCTTCAGTAAAAAAATTGCCAATATAATAGCCGCCGCGCAAGCTCCGGCAATAACATAGGTCTTTCGGTTTCTTAGCGAGTTGTTCATGGTTTTGGTGCTTGAAAAGAGGAGGAATATCCATCATTATGCCCCGGATGACCGTTAGTGAGCTGGGAAGCTAACTTTATAGTGGGCTTTCCAGGTCCGAGATTTATGGAATCGAGGGCTTTCATCAGTCGGTGATGTGAGATCATCTTAAGGCGGTCCTCTTCGGGGGTGAATAAGGAAGGACTCATAGAGCCCTTTGGTCTGATATCCGTGATCCAGACACCGGCTCTTTTAAAAGGTATATCAATGAAAATGGAGTCAAACACATCTGTCGCGGCTTTAGTAAGCACGATAGTGTCATCTGTCCAAGTTCCAAGCTCAAGACTTGCTGAAAGGGTCTTCCTTTGGATATCATCACGGAAGGGGTTGGTAGAAAGATATACCCCTATCAGTCGCCCTACTCCGCCCATATACCTTAATTTCTTAGCGCAATCTGCAGTATAGATTGATATTCGAGCCCGGATATAATCATAGTCCGTAACATCCTCATGGAAAGTACGCGATTCGCTTATGCTGTCTTGAAGCTTGCGGTCTACATGATCCAGCTCTATGCAGGGAGTGCCATTGAGCTCCATCCAGCTTCGCTCACCGTTGACACCCAATTTAGCCCGAACCCAGAAACGATCCTTGCATACGAAATCAGCTATTGTATGAACTCCACAGACATAAAGGGATTTGGATAATCTTCTTCCAATCCCCCATAGATCCCCGATAGGCATCCTGGACATAACTTTCAAGGCCTTGGATGGCTCGGTAAGTACTCCCACCCTATGGCCACGTTTCTTGCATGTCTCGGTAACGATTTTTGCAAGGGTCTTGGTAGGGGCAAACCCTATGGTGACAGGTAATTTGAGTTCGCGCAAGCAACATTCGTGAATCTGCTCCCCAATCATTTTCAATCTGTCTGTAGGTACCCCGTTCATATCCAAGAATGCTTCATCGACGGAATAATCCTGAGTAGAAGGTGCGAACCGCCTGAAGATATTATGTACCTTTAATGACAGTGAACGGTACAGGAGATGGTTTCCTGAGAGGGCTATCAGGCGGCCGGAGGAGATGATTTCCTTTAACTGGAAAGCCGGCTGCCCCATTTTTACCCCTAATGCCTTGGCCTCATTGCTACGCGCAACCACGCATCCGTCGTTATTGCTCAAGACAACGACCGGCCGTCCCTCGAGTTTGGGGTCGAGGGTGCGCTCGCATGAAACGAAGAAATTATTACAGTCCGCCAATCCGTACATTATATTACTAAATTACTGACACTTCATTATTCGTGATGGTATGGTTCACCCCTGAGGATAGTCATGCCCCGATAAACTTGCTCTACAAAGAACAGTCGGACCATCTCATGGCTGAACGTGAGTTTAGATAACGAGAGCTTGCGGTCGGCCCGTTCATAGACATCTTTAGAGAAACCATAAGGACCTCCGATTATGAAGAACACACGTTTGCGTCCCGAGGCCATTAGCTTTTCGAGCAATGCTGCGAATTTCATCGAGGTTGGTTCCTCACCATGCTCATCCAGCAGTATCACCATATCGGCCGGGGAAAGTTCGGACAATATGAGTTTACCCTCCGCCTCCTTCTGTTGGTCGAGGGAAAGTCTGCGTGTATTCCGGATATCAGGTATAGATCGAATCTGGAAAGGGGTATAATGGGTAAGCCTTTTCAAGTATTCGTCTATCCCTGTCTGGATATATGGGGTCGATGTTTTACCGACTGTCAGCAGTATTATCTCCATGATTGGGTAAGCCTTTGCAGAAAACCGTCCCAAAAATACAAAAAAATAATTAATTTTGCACCGATAAAAGATTTTAAGATGAAAGACAAAGATTCCCTGATAGATGATCTGTTGACTTTGGCCTTCGCCGAAGACCTCGGAGATGGAGACCACACAACCCTTTCTACAATCCCCGCCGAGGCTATGGGCCGAAGCAAGCTGCTGGTAAAGGAGGAGGGCATATTGGCCGGAGTTGAGGTAGCAAAAAAAGTGTTGGCGAAGGTAGATCCTTCAATAAAAGTTGAGACCTTTATCGAAGATGGAGCTGAGGTCAAACCGGGGGATGTGGCATTTGTTGCCGAAGGCCCGGTACGGTCATTGTTGATCGCTGAGAGGACTATGCTCAATATAATGCAACGGATGAGCGGAGTGGCCACTACCACTAATCGTTATCAAAAGGAGCTGAAAGGTCTTAAGACAAAGGTACTGGATACAAGGAAAACCACTCCCGGTATGCGGATGCTTGAAAAAGATGCTGTCAGGATTGGAGGGGGTACCAATCACCGTATAGGACTGTTTGATATGATCCTTATAAAGGACAATCATGAAGATTTTGCCGGAGGGTTGGAAAAAGCCGTAGAGCGCGCCCGCCGGTACTGTCAGGATAATAAAAAGGACCTAAAGATTGAGGTTGAGGTACGTTCATTAGATGATATCCGACGCCTGATGGCTATCGGAG
The DNA here is from genome assembly GCA_964553075.1 of uncultured Sangeribacter sp. Lineage (GTDB taxonomy): Bacteria > Bacteroidota > Bacteroidia > Bacteroidales > Muribaculaceae > Lepagella. Next base: position 9,843 of record CAZKJP010000037.1, read on the forward strand.
GAGTAGACAGGGTAATGTTCGATAACTTCACACCCGAACAGACCAAAGAGGCAGTTGCATTGGTCAATGGTACAATGGAAACTGAATCTTCAGGAGGCATAACCCTTGAAAACCTTCGTAAATATGGAGAGGCCGGAGTAGATTACATATCAGTTGGAGCCTTGACTCATAGCGTTAAGGGACTGGACCTGTCATTTAAAGCTTTCTAAATAACTTATGAATGGGCGCGAACCCCGGTAAAGGAAAAAGGGAAGCGACCGAGTTTGGACGCCAGGCTGAGGAGATAGCAGCAGCCTACCTCCTCGGTCTTGGTTATACCATACGTGAGCGGAACTGGAAGGGTTCCGGCAAGTATGAAGTAGATCTCATTGCCCAGAAAGATAATGAGATAGTATTAGTGGAGGTCAAAGCGAGAAAAGGGGATTATCAAGAAGCAGTGGATGCTGTAGATAGCCGCAAGATGCGCCAGATGGTGAAAGCCGCGGATGCCTACATAGGGAATCTCCGGGATCCTTACTTTTACAGGTTTGATATCATCGCCATTACAGGTACGTTAGAGAATTATCGGCTTGAACATTTCCCAAATGCCTTTCTTTCCCCGCTTTCAGGCACCCGTTGAAAATAATTAGAAAAGATCTCAGATAGGACAGTGAGGAGAGAGAGGTTATTCCGGTTCAAGGAATTTAGTGTAGACCATTCGAGAAGCGCCATGAAGGTAGGTTGCGACTCGGTATTGTTAGGTTCATGGGCGAATGTCTCGGAAGCTGACGCTATTCTGGATGTCGGAAGCGGTTGCGGACTGTTGGCGCTGATGTGTGCCCAAAGAAATCATAAAGCCCACATAATTGGAGTTGAGCTAAGCAAAGAAAGCGTAGAAGAATCACTCCAGAATTTCATCTCTTCCCCTTGGTCTGACCGCTTGGCGGTATTTTATGAAGATTTCGTAAAATTTGCCATGAATACCTCTCGGATAGAAACATTTGATTACATAATTAGCAATCCTCCATATTTTAACGCCGGCCGTGATTCCGATACAGACGATCGGATGAGAGCCCGCCACCAAGGAAGCCTTTCTCCTATTGTGATTTTGGAACATGGAAACAGACTGTTGAAGCCTGGAGGAACTATAGGGATGGTCTTACCGAAAGATGAAGGGGCAAGAGTATTGACTGAGGCCTCATCATTAGGTTTCGAATTATCTCGGCTTTGCCGCGTACAAGGGCGTGAAGACCTGCCTGACAAAAGATGGCTACTGGAACTTTCAAAAAAGGGTTCAGGATTAGAAAAGGCTTCTTCGCAAATCAGTTCCCTGATTCTTGAAGAAGCCCTCGGTATTCCAACGGATGCCCATCGTGAGCTGTGCCGTGATTTTTATTTGAAATGGTGATCAAGGTGCAATAGCCCTCTCCTATTGACCGGTTTGAGTTGATGAAGTCGTGTTTGAAGTGGACGTAGCGGCGCCAGGAGCCGGTATCGAAGTGTCCAGGTTTAGTTCCGTCCCTTCTTGGTTACGGTTCTTAATCAGTGAAGTTACATAGACCGTGAAAATAGGGAACATCATCATACCTAAAGCTGCCAACAGTACAGAAAGTACTTTTCCCACGGTTGTAACAGCTATTATATTGGATCCAACTGTAGTAGCATCCATGAATCCCCACCAAAGAGCAGCCCCGTAAGAGTCCACCAATGGATTGACTCCTTTTTCAAATACATAGAAAGCCAAGGAGCCGAAATAGATCGTCGCCAATAGGGTCGCCAGGTAGGAGATGAACAGAGAAGCAGCCTTGTTATATGTAAACCAACCAACCACTATGGCCATTGCGTATCCTCCACGTACCAGGGGCACGAATCTGAGCAGATAGCCAATCCTGGGGCTGAAAGTCCATCCGAAAAATTCGATTATGTTGGTATAGGGAATGGATACAAGCAAAAACAGGAAATGGCTCCAGAAATACCTCCATTTTTTCTCTGCCAAGGCGAATTCCAGGAAGAAATCCCCTAAGAAGAGTATGCAGATCCAGAACTGAAGGCGTTCGAATTCAGGTTGCTTATAAAAGGCAATGTTCTTGAATGTGTCTATAGAGATGAACACTACAAGAAAAATCGCAGATATGAGCACTATTATGTGAAGGATATTTATGAACCAAAGGCGATCGCGATCGCGATGTCGATCTAATGAAGAGGTTACCATAGATATGTTTATTTTTGTGGAATGTGAATACTGTTTATATTTCTATAATAAAAATAAAAGGCCAAAGGTTCACACCCCAAACCAGTGACCCCGAAGCCTCTTAAATTTTATGGGGCCATGTCTAAGTCACCTGAGATGCCGATCATTTTTAGTAACTCTCTATCATGCAATACTTTTCCCATTTCAACATCAGCGGCTAATTGGCCCTGGTCGAGAATGAGGGCGCGGGTGCATAACGCCTTAGCCATGTCAATGTCATGGGTTGCCAATAAGAGTGTATGATCATAACGGTGTAAGAGCGAGAGCAGGTCATGGCGTGCTTTCCAATCCAATCCAGCAGTCGGTTCGTCAAGCACCATGATGTTAGGTTCCATTGAAAGAACGGTGGCAATAGCAGCCATCCTTTTTTGTCCACCAGACAGTTGGCTCGGATTTCTCCTCCTCAAATGCTCTATTCCTGTCTCTCTAAGGGCATCGTCTACCCTTCGCTTTACCTCCTCTAAAGGTAGTTTCATATTCAGCGGTCCGAAGGCTACGTCTTCCTCTACAGTCGACATGAAAAGTTGGTCATCCGCATTCTGAAACACCATCCCCACATCCTGACGTATCAATGGTAGGGTTTTCTTTACTACCGGGATATCTCCGATATTGATTTCTCCGGAAGTTGGTCTGAGAAGACCATTTACTGTCAAAAGAAGGGTAGATTTACCCGAACCGTTAAGACCTAACAGGGCTACCTTCTCGCCATGGGTTATATAGAAAGATATACCTTTCAATACCTCCTCCGTAATTCCCGGATAAGAGAAATGAACATCCGTATATCTTATGAAATGATGGGACATAGTATTAATTATCCTCCTTATTTAAAAAAGAAAAAAACAGCAACAAAATATCCTATTGTTATGATAAGCCATATAATATCCTGCATATTCCATTTGAGGTTACCGTGTGAAAACACTGGTATTTTACCGTTATAGCCTCTGCTCAACATTGCCTTATGGATATTCTGCGATCGTGTTAGGCTTCTTAAAAATAATTGCCCAATGAAAGGTCCCCACTCCCCTAAAGGCATTTTGGCTCTCCCGTAACCCCTGCTTTCTCTTGCCCTGCGCATTATCAGGGCCTCTTCGAGAAGTACGGTCAGATAACGGTAGACCATCAGAAGCTGATTAGTCAGAAATGAAGGCACACCTATGCGGCCAAGACAGATACACACGTTTCTGAAACCTGTTGAAAGAATCAGTATCAGTACCGCCTGAACACAAAATATACCCCTTACCAGTATTCCAATAAATGAAAGCCAACCGTAAGAGATGGGGATTGAAAACAAGTAGAGAGCCGGTTGGCGATCTATTAAGGGATTAAAGATTCCGATAAGGGCGATAAAAGGGATTACCGGCAGTGCTTTTTTTAGAAGAGATAAATAGCTGATCCCAAGCCAAGCAGATCCCATTACCAGCCAAACCCCCATCCAAAGTATCTTTGACAATGCCGTAACAGGAAAGAGAAGGATGACTATCAGGAAAAGAAATACACTCAGAAGGAGAGGGACTCCTCCAATTACAGGATGCATTTCCTCCCCTCTGCTCTCTAATTGACGAAGAGTCAGGATAGCCTTTTCAAGTTTACTCATTCTTTCTTCAAAAGTTGACTCTTCCTGCGGAGTAAAAACAAGGAACCAATGCCCCAGGCCAGAAGAAGAGTGATCAGCGCACCGGCTATTCCGGAAAGAGTATGTTCGTAATCTGGCATGATCGCAGTTTGGTCTTGGATAGCGGCAGCCTTTGAAGCCAAAGGACTGACAGAGGTCTCAAGTTCTGTCGAACCGACTATATTTTGGATAGACCATTCGAGACCATCCGGATTAGAAGACGCATATAATGCAATCACACCTCCGATTATCAAGGCTGCAATGGCAAAAACAAGCAGGAAACGTTTGATAGGCCATTGTTTGCGTACGGAAATGTCGGTTCTTGAGGAGGGGTTGATACCGATACTATCGACATTATTTGAAGGAAGGTTATCGGCTATTAGAAGCGAAGGCCTTGTCTTCTGTACGAAGTATAGGACAGCTCCTGTAGCCAGCCCCTCCCCGATTCCTATCAATAGATGGATACCGGTCATAAGAAGGAGAAATCTTGATGTCGAAAGGGCTGTTACTCCGGATAGTTCTGTCTCAAAGGTAACAGCAACCGCACCCAATTCCAGTCCTATCGTACAAGCCAGCACACTGACTACAAATATCTTCAACGAAGATGCAGGGAACCGAAGCAAAGGCCGGAAAATCAGCGGATAGGCCACAAGACATGAGAATCCTGCCATATTCAAAATATTACACCCCAAGGCCAGAAACCCTCCGTCAGCGAAAATCAGGCATTGTATAAGCAAAACCGACACAAGAGTAAGAAAAGCAGCCCAAGGCCCCAACATGGCAGATAGAAGCACTCCGCCTATTATATGACCCGAACTACCGGTAGCCGGAATGGAAAAATTGACCATTTGGGCAGCAAAGATAAAAGCTCCCATCACTCCCATCAGAGGGATCAAGTCCTCACGGTTGTCTTTCCTGATTTTACTACCCGCAACAGCTGTCAAAGCAACGGCTGCCAGTAATGCGCCTCCTGCTACAGGTGTGGAGACAAGGGCATCGGCCATGTGCATAGATGTTTACTTAATTTCAGTGAATAATTAAGGATTTTCGGTTATCTCTTGTTAATATCAACGCTGAAAAAGATAGATTGTTTCAGACATCAATCTGTTATTGACACACGGAATAGCGCTATTAGCTGATGCTAAGGATAAAATACATGATTGACTGAACTAAAGGAGTCTTAAAAAGGTTTTAGAAATAAACTAAACTTATTATATTCCATTATGGCAAACGATGGTTCCACTTCTGTTCCTGTTGCTCAAATAGCAAAGGAATTTCCCCGCACATTCTTTCGCGGTATAGGTCAAGTGATGTTTCAGGATTCAGCTATCACAGGTATCCTGTTCTTAGCCGGCATATTCTGGGGTGCATATGCCTCAGGTACTCCGGCAGTAGCTTGGGGTGCTGTTGTAGGTACGGTTGTATCTACAATTACTGGTTATTTCCTGAATTTAAAAGATGAAAATGGAGCTCAAGGGCTCTGGGGCTTCAATGGCGTCCTGGTTGGATGTGCTTTCCCGACATTTATGGAATCCACTATTTGGATGTGGATAGCATTGGTTCTGGCAGCCGGTATGACTACTTGGGTCCGGAGCGGTATGAACGCAGTCATGGGACGATGGGGTATTAGCTCATTCACATTCCCATTTGTGTTCACAACATGGATATTTCTCTTATGTGCCAAGGAATTCAGAGGTATGCCGATGGATCCGTCTTCTGCTTCTCCGATCATGCCCTCACTCGACATGGGATTCGGGGATTTAGTGATATATTGGCTCAAAGGGATTGCTCAGGTTTTTCTTATCGATAATTGGGTAACCGGTGTATTCTTCTTAGTAGCATTGGCATGCAGTTCAATGAGAGCGGCGGTATGGGCCGCTATCGCCTCGGCTGTTTCATTGTTCGTCGCTATAGTTTATGGTGCCTCTCCCCTTTCCATCTCTGAAGGGCTCTATGGTTTCAGTGCCGTGCTGACTGGTATCGCTCTTGGAGCAACCTTCTGTAATTTCTCATGGAAATCCGCTATTTGGTCTCTATTGGGAATCATAGCTACGGTATTTGTTCAGGCCGCTATGAATCATTTCCTGGCTCCGGTAGGAATAGCCACCCTTACAGGTCCATTCTGTCTGGCTACTTGGCTTTTCCTCTATCCTAATTATAAGATGTTTGCCCCTAAAGCTTCTTGAGCCTGATGACATTCTTAGCTTCTTCAATCATAATTGAGAGATGAATAAAGTTTCAGTTGCGGATGCGCCTTTGACATGGCGGCATATATGGATCGTTTCGGTTGCCTCTATGGGACAGCTGATCGGCACCGCTATCGCTACTATAGTGAGTGTAATGATCCCAATGATTCAGATTCTGGGGCATCCTGAATTGGCGTCTTGGGAACAGGGTCTGTTGGGGGCTATGGATCTTATAGGTATAGCCGTCGGTGCTACGATCCTCGGCAAGTTGAGCAACCATTACGGGTATCTGCTCTTTTTCCGAATTTGCCCTACGGTTGTATTGGTCTGCTCCTTGGCTTGTATCATCTTTCCGAATATAGTGGTTCTATTTATCTGCCTGTTTCTAATTGGATTCGCAATTGGCGGAGAATATAGTTTGGACTCCGATTATGTATCCGAGTTGATGCCAGCCAAATGGCGTTCTACAATGGTTGGGGTAACCAAGACCGCAAGTGCTTTAGGTAATATTTTGGTCGCTGGTATTGCATATCTCCTGATCATGCACTGGCAAACAGCCGATTATTGGCCCCGTTTGATGTGGCTGATGGTGATTTTCAGTGGGATAATGATATTATCACGTATATATTTCGCCGCTTCACCTAAGTGGATGCTTGAACATGGACAGATTGAGAAAGCTGAAGCATCCGTGAGATTCTTCTTAGGTGATAATGTAGAATTGTCTCCTGAAGATATAGCCGAGGCCCAACAGAAAAAGGAAGTTGCTTCCAAAAAGGTTGCCAATGATATCTCTATGGGACAATTCTTCAAAGGGAATTGGAAGCAAGTTATATTGACAGGTATTCCATGGGCTTGTGAGGGACTGGGAGTGTACGGGATAGGTATTTTCCTTCCAATTCTGGTATTAGCCTTGGGCATTACCCATGAATCTGCAGACGCCAAGGCGATATTGCATGTAGCATCTTCAGTAGAAACTACATTCTGGATCAGCTGCCTGATTTTACCAGGTTTTGTGATAGGATTATGGTTGATATCAAAAATGAAGAGTACAACCCAATTGGCCTGGGGTTTCTATCTAAGTGCAGCGATGATGTTAATCCTGATGCTCGCTTTCCAATTTAAATGGGCAGCCTGGATATCTATTGTGGCATTTATGGGATTTGAGCTATTCCTCAATATCGGACCTCACCTGATCACTTATGTTCTGCCCCCGGAAGTGTATCCGGTCTCTACCCGTAGTCTTGGGAGCGGGGTGGCTGCCAGTTTAGGAAAGATAGGAGCAGTTTTGGCTGTTTTCTTTATCCCGGTAGTACTTAAGGCAGGAGGGGTTGTGGCCGTTCTTGCAATTTCTATCGCGGTTATGCTGATTGGAGGTGTTGTCACTTCGATATTTGGACCTATGGTATTTAAAAAGAAAGATAATTGTAAATAGAATTTTTTTTCAAAAAGATAATCAACCTCAATAGTTGTTCTGATGATGAACCTATTGAGGTTGATTTTTGTTTATAAAATATATAAACCAAAGCAATTTATTATTTGCAAGATTATGAAAATAACATTGACAAAAGAACAGATCCAGAAGGCTGCAGAAAAGGCTTATAAGGATTGTTCCTCATTAGAAGGAGGCGTAAATGCCCACTACATTCCATTTTTAGCCAACATTGATCCGAAATTGTTCGGTCTTTCTGTTGTGCTTGCTGATGGTACCTCCTATTCTTATGGAGATACTGAATATAAGTTCGGTATCGAATCGGTATCAAAGGTGCCTACCGCCATCTTGGCGATGAAAGAATATGGCGCTTTAGGAGTAATGGAAAAGATTGGAGCCGATGCTACCGGTTTACCTTTCAACTCTATTTTCGCCATACTTCTTGAAAAGGATCATCCCTCTACCCCTCTGGTGAATGCAGGTGCTATATCGGCCTGTTCATTAGTAAAGCCTCAGGGGGACAGTGACGCCAAATGGAAGGCAATCGTAGATAATATTACAGATTTGGCCGGTTCGGCACCGCAGTTGCTCGATGAACTGTATAAGAGTGAGTCCGCTACCAATTTCCAGAATCGGTCTATCGCTTGGTTGTTGAAAGATTACAACAGAATCTACGATGATCCCGCAATGTCTTTAGATCTGTACACTCGCCAGTGTTCTTTAGGTATCACTGCTGATCAGTTGGCAATAATGGCAGCTACCATCGCCTTTAAAGGACGTAACCCAAAGACTGGAAAGCAGGTGTTCGATCCTGAACTTTCCGCAAAAATCACCGCTATGATTGCAGCCGTAGGGTTCTATCAGAAGACCGGTGATTGGATCTACACTTCAGGTATTCCTGCAAAGAGTGGTGTAGGTGGCGGTATATTGGCAGTATATCCCGGTTTGATGGGCGTATCCGCTTTTGCACCTCCATTGGACGAGGCTGGTAACTCAGTCAAAGGACAGGCTGTAGTGAAAGCTTTTGTCAAGGAACTTGGCCTCTCTATTTTCGGAGGCAATACAATCGAGATCTCGGATCTTGCTAAATGATTCTACTAAACCACGGGTTAAAAGAGCTGTCCTGTATCTGAGACAGCTCTACCCTCTAAAATCTAACTTATATGGCTGTTAAAACAGGAAAAGGAACCATCCCCTTGATTGTGGTGATGGCAATTTGGTCACTTTCCATCGGCGTCGATCTGCCGGGCCTTGCTGTGACTCCTATTGAAGGTAGTTTCCGTTCAATATTCCCTGATGTAACGGATTTCAAGATCCAGTTGCTGACGGTTCTTCCAAACCTGGTAATTATACCTTTTGTTTTATTGTCAGGTAAACTTTCTGAGACCAAACATAAGATTCTCGTCATCCTGTTAGGTACTATTCTTTATTTGGCTGCCGGAATCCTTTATATGCTCTCCAAGACAATGAATGACCTAATTGTCCTGAGCTGTCTTTTAGGTGCAGGCTGTGGTCTTATCCTCCCCTTCTCAACTGGTCTTATCGCCGATGTATTTACCGGTAAATATCGTATGAAGCAGATGGGTATCATCTCTGCAATCGGTAACATCGCGCTTGTGGCCGCTACTTTCGTAGTAGGTTGGTTCAACATCAAGGCTAATTGGCATCTCCCCTTCCTGGTATATCTTATTCCGGTTATCTCTTTGGTATTGATACCATTCCTTAAGAAAATACCTAAGACCGACTTTACTGATCCTAAGGTAAAAGCTGAAATTGCTGAGCAGAATAAAAAGACTGTAGAGGCAACCGTCACAACTGTAGACGCAGACGGATTCTCGACATCCGGTCAAGCTGTAGAGAAAGGATTCTATCTCGGTCGTACGATCTGGTTGTTGTTAGCCTATTTCTTCTTCGTATTCGCTACTTCTATTCCGGCTTACTATCTGCCGAATCTGATGCCGACATTGAACATGAGTTCCGGAGAGGTTTCGACTGTTACTTCATTGTTCTATCTCGCTATGTTCGTGATAGGTCTGGTACTTACTCAGGTTATGAGGTGTCTACGTCGTACAAGCTTTATAGTAGCAGGTGCAATGGTCGTAGGAGGTCTGTTCCTCTTCTGTGTGACTAAGACTTTAGGTCTCTTTATTATCGCATCAATCTTGGTAGGTCTCGGCAATGGTATGGCACAACCTATCTTCTACGATAAGGCAACCGAGATCGTAAACACTCCTCAGAAGAACACGTTGGCACTGGCTTATCTGCAGGTCGCAAATTATGTAGCCATTTCTTTGGTTCCTGTAATCACAGGTCTCTTCGCTACTATCTTCCATGCAGACTTGAACACCGATGTAGCGTTCCCGTTCTGGATGATATTTGTAATGACTGCTATCGTTTTGGTATTCATTATCATCCGTACCAACCATTTCGTATTCGGTATTCACAAAGAGTATTATGAGTAATAATTGAAAAACCGTGAGGGGAAGTAACTTTTCTGGTTTATTTCCCTCACATTATTTAAAAATAAATATTATGAAAAGCAAAACAGTAGGGGCTGTAAAAGCCGCCCCGTCTACCGAGAAACGTCCTCGTATCTTTATCATCTACACCGGTGGAACCATAGGTATGGTTGAGACACCTGATGGACTTCAGCCTTTCGATTTCAGTCATCTGATGGACAATGTCCCTAAGATCGGCAATCTGAATTACGAAATAGGCAACTATCAGTTCCCGGAGCCTATCGATTCTTCCAATATGAATCCCCAGTATTATAATCAGATCGTGAAGGCAATTGCCGACAACTACGATGATTATGATGGTTTCGTAGTACTTCACGGTACCGATACCATGGCTTATACTGCTTCTGCCCTTTCGTTCATGCTGCAGAATCTACGTAAGCCGGTAGTAGTAACAGGTTCCCAGCTTCCTATTGGCGATACCCGTGAGGATGGTACAGAGAATCTTATTTCCGCACTTGAAGTGGCAGCAGCTAAGGACGAGAATGGAGATCCGATGCTCCAGGAGGTAGTCATAGCCTTCCAGGATTATATCGTAAGAGGTAACCGTTCAACCAAATTCACCTCTACCGGATTCGATGCCTTCAAGTCATTCAATTATCCGACCTTAGGTGATATCGACCTTCATATCACTTTCAACAAGCCATATCTGTTGCGTCCTACTACCAACCTCCCCTTTACTCCTATGATGAATATGGATCCGAGTGTTCTCGTGTTGTTCCTGTTCCCGGGTATAACTGAAGAGGTGGTAAAGGCTCAATTGGCCACCCCCGGTATCAAGGCAGTCGTACTTCGTACTTTCGGCGCCGGTAATGCTCCGACAGAAAAATGGTTCTTGGATGCTCTGACCGATGCAATTAAACGTGGCCTGATCGTTCTCAACATTACTCAATGCGAGAATGGCGGCGATGAACAGAAGCGTTATTATACCGGTGATATGCTGTCTAAAGCAGGAGTTATATCCGGATATGATATGACGGTTGAAGCAGGTGTAATGAAGCTGATGTACCTCTTAGGTCGCGGTCTTTCTACTGATGAGATCAAAACTTATCTCGGCGTGGACATGCTGGGTGAGGTAACGATCGACTGATAGGATTATAAAGAAATTTTTTTATAAATGAAGAGTCGCCTTGGCTATGTTGCTGAGGCGACTCTTTTATCATAAAGTTTTTATTGGAATTTGAAAAACGTTTACTTTGAAGTTTAATTATCTCCAAGGGAATTCCGGAGGTACCGGAACTCCTTTGACCGTTTGACGAACCTGTGAGCAGAAGTTCCGCACTTCGGCTTTAACCGGCCCAGGTTCCATTCCTAATACCTTAAACAGCAAACCTGCTCCATTAGGTAGATGAGTGATTCCTATCGCTAACTTACGTTTCCGGTCTATGAAAGGATTTACCATTTCGTAGATTTTGTCAGCTTGTTCTTTCGGGGTCAGTACTATCACATTAGCAAAGACATCGAAATTGCCCATAATCCCAAGAAGCCGAGGATTCTGTTTGTTTGGATCTATGATAAACTTCTCACGCATGAGCTGAGTCCCGTCCGGACGTTCAGCATGACAGCAAACAGAGAGTATATCATATTCAAACAGTTCTCCCTCACCGTAATATTTGCGACCACCCATATATATTTCCGAATAAAACAGTGTCGCGGAAGGATCTACAACTATTTTGGTATCGGAAATAAACCTGGTATGCCGACATGGATAAATTGGCTCCGGCATGAATTCGAGATAGGTATTCTCTTCCAATACAATATTCTGTATCAGACCGGAATAATTATATCTCATCTCGGCCAGTTTTGTGGCGGCTCCGGTAGAAATCCAAGCGAAAGAATCTTTCTTCAGATAAATATCCTGCTGATAACGGTCCCCATCTATATTGGGACCTCCGGAAGAAAGTATATAGACACAAGGCATATCCGGCATAGCCTCATCGAAATAAAGTTCCTTCTGAACTATCAGAGGTACTCTCCGATCGAGGTCGCGCATGATGCTCTTGCCACGAGGATCTATTTCGAAGCCCATGCGGAGATAGCCATGTTTTCCCGGAGCACCCACATACATAGCCTTCGGTTCCTCCAGATAAGGAGTCATTTCCCGGCAATGTGAGAAATCGACCTCCGGTACCGATGAGGTCATCTCATGTTTATATTCTTCTAATGCCATTGTTACTCTTTGGATGCCTTATCGAAAAGTGCCATTTTGAATATCAGGTCTACAAGCTCATCAATTCCTTCACCGGTCATAGCGTTGGTGAAAACGAACGGTTTACCCGGACGCATCAACTTGGAATCATGATCCATGACTTCAAGAGATGCGTTAACGTACGGGGCTAAGTCTGTCTTGTTTATCACCAGAATATCACTCTGAGAAATACCCGGGCCATCTTTTCTTGGTATCTTATCCCCGGCTGCGACATCGATAACGTAAATGAAGAAGTCAACCAAAGCAGGTGAGAATGTAAGTGTAAGATTATCACCCCCTGATTCTATCAACACGATATCCGTATCAGGAAATTTCTCTTCCATCTCCTCAACCGCAGCTATGTTCATGGAAGGGTCTTCTCTGACAGCGGTATGAGGACAAGCACCGGTCTCAACCCCGATGATCTTGTCTTCTACCAATATACCCTTCAATGTCTTGCGGACATGTTTGGCATCCTCAGTGGTTACGATATCATTTGTGATTATCAACACCTTTTGACCCAACTCTAAAAGACGTGGCGTAATGGCTTCGATAAGCGCTGTTTTTCCGGAACCTACCGGTCCCCCTATCCCTATTCTGCAAGTACTCATTTTCTTTTAATTTGAATTTCCAAGTTTTTTTCGATTCACACTTTGCTATTAACCTTTTCTCATAAATAATTTTTGGGAAAGGTGTCTTAGCTCATGAACATCCTCATATTCCCCTTTTCATGTAAAGAGGCCAAGATATCCAGCTCAGGGACAAAGGCGTTCATATCTTCAAGTTTCATTTCCGAAGCTTCCTTATAATGGTCTTCTGCCAAATCAGCTAATCGAAAAAGAATCTTCTGTGTGTCATAATGGGAGACCCTTACGCAACGCAGGGCAGCTCCCAGGACCATATTGGCAACTCCATATTGATGAGAGCAATACAAGTCCTTTTCCCCTATACCGGCGGCTGCAAAAGCTATTCCTTGAGCTATCGGGTAAGAACCGGGAGTAAGGCCTTCTTTGATTTTCTCAAGCCATCCGGCGATTAGAGTGTCTTCCGGAAAGAGTTTTACAGCCAGCTCTGCGAGTTTCTTGCCCATACGTGCTGACATCTGTCGTGCTTCATCATTCATTTTGAAACACATAATCATCTTGTCGGCCCTCAGGATATCTTCTAAGTCTCCTTTAAGGTAAGCACGATGTGAAAGCAAGGCGGCTACTCCATCGCTATAGGCTGCCTGAAGAACTTGTGCCTCAGTAAACTCTTCAAGCGAATCAGCATCCGATACGATATTCTCAAAAGCAGCGGTCTCTAATCCATTGGAAAAAGAGAAGGTCCCTACCGGAAAAGTTGAATCGGTAAATTGCAGTAACTTCATTACTGCTGACATGTTAGTCATATTGTACCTTGATTAGCAATTGAAATAATCCTCACCGCATTTAGAGCCATTCCCGGCTCTCTCTTCCTCTTCATGAAGATGGTCATGATCATGAGGATGTGTATGAGGGTGAGAATGATCGTGGGGATGCGGATGGTCGTGATGATGGATATGCTGATGTCCGTGCTCTTCCTGATAACCGGGAGCATAAACAATATGACCGTGGTCATGCGAATGGCTCTCATGACCTGCTCCTCCGAACAATCTGCGGACTTCATGCGGAGCAAGATAAGGAATAACATCCAGGCCCTTTTGGAAATCGAAAGTTATCCCTTCGATATGATGAGTTTCCATCACGCTCATCATAACTTTACGGTCTACTGTCAAAGGAACATATACTTTAGTACCTTTTACAACGGCAGGCCAGTGTTGATTTCCTATGGCGTGACCTAATTCTACCGATATGCGTATGATCTCTTCCGGAGATTTGTCGGCGATTCCTGAAAGATCGATTACAAGTACAGGACTAAGCTCAATTCGGAGCACTACTGCTTTTCCGTTTTCAGGATCATATTCCAGGATATCACCATCAACAATCTGAGTGTGACGTTTAAGAGCAACCGGATATTCTTCTCCACTTACTCCTTTTCCAAGGAAGCGGCTTTTCTGGGCTGTCCATTGATCCAGGAAAATATAGTCAGTTTCCAGATTCTCAAGTTTTTTAGCCCATTCTTCGGAAGTATTTATATTACCTAAGATTTCAGTGTATATCTTCATAAATTTATCGAAGTCGATTAACTAAGTTCCTCTTAAAAATTAATGAGCATATAAAACTTGGAGATCGCGCCGCTTATCAGGTTGCGGAGAGAAGGAGTTT
>CAZKJP010000038.1:0-24105 GCA_964553075.1 uncultured Sangeribacter sp.
TATCGGTGCTGACAACAATGGCGCTACTCGCTACTTCAACCTCCAGGGTATGGAAGTTAAGGCTCCGGTTGCTGGCGAAGTTGTTATCGTGAAGAACGGCAGCAAGACTTCTAAGGTTATCTTCTAATCCCCATAAGTCTAACAGATAAATTCCCCACAGGAATTATCACCCATACAGGGCATCCCCTCCCCGGGATGCCCTTAAATTTTTGACCCTCTCTCGATTTTTGGAAGACCCAGTCTGATAAAAATTGAGTGGCTCTTATGCTTTAGACCCCGTCTCATAAAATTTAAGAGACACTGGGGTCTAAAATACGTTGAATTTATCTATATTTGCAGTATGAATACCGACAGACCTTTAAAATACCCTATTGGGATACAATCCTTCTCTGTTATTATCAAAGAAGGGTACTCTTATGTAGATAAGACCTCTTTTATCCCTAAGTTAGTAAATGCCGGTAAATATTTATTTCTGAGCCGTCCACGAAGATTTGGGAAAAGTTTGCTTCTGTCTACACTCCACGCCTATTTCGAGGGGAAACGGGAACTATTCCTTAATCTGGAAATAGGACATCAACAAGTGTCTTGGCCTGAGTATCCAGTCATACATTTAGACCTTAATTCTGAGAACTACACTCAGAAAGGGGGACTTGAAGATATTCTGGACCGTTATCTGCGCAAATATGAAACCCTATTCGGGTTAACCAAGATTGAAAAGACCTTGGCAGGTCGGTTTGGAGCTTTGATTGAAACCGCACATTCCATTACAGGGAAGAATGTGGTGATATTGGTAGATGAATATGATAAGCCTCTTTTAGGGATAGAACGCAACCGGGAATTATTTGAGGGTAACCAAGCCACCCTAAAAGCTGTCTTTGGAATGCTCAAGACAATGGATGAATATATCCATTTCGCAATCCTAACCGGTGTCGCCAAATTCAATAAGGTCAGTATATTCTCGGATTTAAATAATTTGAGAGATATAACCCTGCTGGATGAATTTGCCGATATATGCGGGTGGACTGAAGAGGAGCTGAAAAATACGTTCCAAACCGGTATTCAGGAATTAGCGAACGCATATAAGGTTTCTTATTCAGAGATTCTCGATAAGCTCCGGTATTATTATGATGGTTATCTTTTCGCAGAGCAAGGGCATCGTCTTTATAATCCTTTTAGCGTCCTTAACGCATTGGCCAGTAAGAAATTTAGTTTATATTGGTTTGAGACGGGGACTCCAACTTTCTTGGCTGAGAGAGTTAAGGATGGGATATACCCTTTTTCCGCCTTGAACTCCATCAGAGCTTCTCGTTATCAACTCACTGCCCTGCGGTTGAATGATGAGAATCCGGTACCTCTGTTATTTCAGACAGGCTATCTGACAATCAAATCAGTCTTTGAAGATCGATTTATACTCACTTTCCCAAACTATGAGGTAAAAACAAGACTGGCCATGGATCTCAAAAAGTTATACGGTGAAAGCATAGACCTCGGAGACGATGATTTGTGGCCGGAGAAGTCCTAAAACCAGTACGGATTTCCATGAATTAATTTTGTATTATGACTCTTGAAGATATTAAGATGAAGGTCCTTGGAGGACTTAAGATTTCTCGCGAGGAGGCAGCTTTTTTGGCCTCCTATCCGGATTTGGATGCACTTTGCGATGCGGCTCACGAGCTGACGCGTCATTTCCATTCCGATACTATCGATTCCTGCTCTATCGTGAATGCCCGGAGCGGAATGTGTGGAGAAGATTGCAAATGGTGCGCCCAAGCTACGCGCCATCATACCGGGTGCCAGACCTACAATTTCCTCGATGAAGAGGAAGTGATGAAAGCCGCCCGTATAAACGAACGCGAAGGAATAAGACGTTTTTCGCTCGTAACCTCAGGCCGCAAAGTATCCGACAAGGATCTCGATACATTCTGCGCTATTTACCACCGACTGGCTGAGGAGACAGGTCTTTACCTGTGCGCCTCTATGGGTCTGTTAGACCGCCAACAGATGCACCGTCTCAAAGAGGCCGGCGTAAAGCGTTACCATTGCAATATGGAGACCTCTTCCAAGGTTTTCCCAACCCTTTGCACTACCCACACTCCCGAAGATAAACGGAAGACTATCCAACATGCCAAAGAGGAGGGAATGAAAGTCTGCTCCGGAGGCATCATCGGTATGGGCGAGACAATGGATGACCGTATAGACTTCGCTTTTGAGATTGAGGAATTAGGAGTGGATTCAGTTCCGATGAACATTTTGAATCCCATACCGGGCACTCCCCTTGAGAATACTCCTCTGATCTCGGAAGAGGAAATAGTAAGAACAGCAGCCGTATGGCGTTTCATTCTTCCGAAGCAAGCTATACGTTTTGCCGGAGGTAGGATGCGCTTAGGTAAGGACTCCATGAAACGCGCTCTAACTGGAGGCCTTAATGGAGTTTTGATGGGAGATATGCTGACTACTGTCTCCAATACAGTGGCTGAAGACCGCCGACTATATGCCGAAGCAGGGTGGAAATTCTAAGATTTTTTGCTAACTTTGTATCCTACATGCCAAAGGCATGTCCCTACAATTATGCAGATCAGCGTCATAATCCCACTTTTTAATGAGGCCGAGTCCTTGCCTGAACTGGAGGCTTGGATTCGCCGGGTCATGCAATCCAATGGATTTTCTTACGAGATCATCTTCGTAAACGATGGGTCGACCGACAATTCAGTCGAGGTTATTCATCAGTTGGCTCGCCAGAATCCATACATCCATCTGATCTCGTTTGCCCGTAATTACGGAAAGTCGCCGGCTCTTAACAGCGGCTTTATCAAGGCTAAGGGGGATGTAGTGATCACCATGGACGCGGATCTTCAGGATTCTCCGGATGAGATACCGGAACTTTACCGCATGATAACCGAAGAGGGGTACGACCTGGTATCAGGATGGAAAAAGAAGAGGTATGACCCTCTCTCAAAAACCATCCCGACAAAGCTGTTTAATGCCACGGCCCGGAAAGTGAGCGGTATCAAGAATCTCCATGATTTCAATTGCGGACTGAAAGCCTACCGACAGGCCGTAGTCAAACATATAGAAGTCTATGGAGATATGCACCGTTATATTCCCTACCTCGCCAAGAACGCCGGTTATTCTAAGATTGGGGAAAAGGTAGTACATCATCAGGCCCGCAAATATGGTGTTACCAAATTCGGGCTTGATCGATTCGTAAATGGCTACTTGGATCTGGCTACACTTTGGTTCCAGTCGAAATTCGGGATCAAGCCAATGCATATTTTCGGACTGCTCGGTTCACTGATGTTCATTATCGGTTTCTTGGCCGTAATGGTGGTAATCATTCTGAAGATAGTCAGCGTATGTTCAGATTCATACGCTTTCTACCTGACCAACTCCGTTTATTTCTACCTGTCGTTGGCGGCCATGATAATGGGACTCCAATTCTTCCTCACCGGATTCGTAGGTGAGCTCATCACCCGTAATTCACCTGAGCGCAATAATTACCTTATCGCAGAAGAATTTTGAAGCATAACCTGTCAAAAATATCCATCGGCATAAGGTCCTTCCTTGAATTAACGCAGACTCGCAGTCTGCGTCAATCCTTTATGCGCTTTATTATCCTGATGCTGATAGCAGCCATGGCAGGGAGCGCTTGTAGCCGCGAGGAGTGTCTCGAAAACAAGAACGCACTACCTCAGGTCGGATTCTATGATTCGGCGTACCCTGACCAGAAGATCTCTCTTGATTCCACCGCGATCTATGCCGAGGGAGTGCCGGGGGACAAACTCATATTGGATTCACTTTCCAAGGCCTCCTCTCTCACCATCCCCTTCAATTTAGATTCAGATACTACCAAGTATATATTCGAATATATACGCAAGGATCTTTTTGAGGCCGGCATACGGGATACGTTGAATATTATCTATACACGTACTCCCTATTTTGTATCCTCGGCTTGCGGGGTAAGTTATCGGATGCTGATAACGGATCTGACCTCGACTCACTTCCTGATAGATTCAGTATCGGCTCCACAAGCGTTGATTACCAATGTCGCGCTTCAGAATATCCATGTGTATTTCCGGGTAGCCCATCCGGAAGATGACCCGGAGAACCCGGAGGATGAACCGGAGACCCCGGATAATCAGGAAGAGATATGAGGACCAGGGTAATAAAGATTCTATTTGCACTTGTAGCGGTGATGACGGGTCTTATGGCTAAGGCGCAGGATCCTCTTCCGCTCCCTACGGACTCTGTACCTCTGCCTTCCGACTCCGTAAACCTTCAGACTGTAGATGCCATCTTGGAGGTAAGGCGAGACCGCGGGAAGATCAGCCCGGTAGATGTAGACCGTAACCGTCCTCCTCAGCCAGTGCTTCACTACTACGATAAACATGGCGAACCCCTGAATGAACCGGTATTGTTTTTAGTAGAACAGAAAGACACTGTAGTTTCTCCCCGTTCACCCTACCCTCTTTATAATGGGGTGACAGTCGGAGTAGATTTTCTGGAGCCATTGCTACAATTGGTAGGGCAGAGTTTCGCCTCCGCAGGAATTTCAGCTTCCGTATCTCTGCATAACTGGTTCTTCCCCACGATTGAAGCGGGACTCGGCTGGGCTTCCAATCATCCCGACGGCTCCAATTTCCACTATAAGGCCAAACCCTCCCCTTTTGTCAAACTTGGCCTAAACTATAACTTTCTCTATAAAAGTAAGCCTGATTACCAATGCTACTTAGGATTGAGAGCCGGATATTCTTCCACCAAGTACAACATAACCGGTATCACTATCACCAATGATTATTGGGATCAGACAATGAGGCCGGAAATCCTGAATCAGAAAGCACACGCATGGTTCGGGGAAGTAGTAGGAGGAGTTAAGGTCAAGATTGTAGGTGCCTTCTCATTAGGATGGCGAATAAAATACCGGTTTATGTTCAAGCAAAGTTACGGATCGGAATCCAATCCGTGGTTTTTCCCGGGATATGGCGCTTCCACTCCTTTCTCAGCTGACTTTTCCGCTTACTATACTTTCTAAGAACCCAGAATCCTTTAGTACAGTATTCCACCAATTTTCTTACATGCGTACTCTTCTATCCTTAATAATACTCCTTACTTTCGGAATCGCCTCTGCTCAATATACACCTCCCACGGAAGCGGCCGAGGAAAAGCCGGATACAATGCCGTTCTTCAGCGACAATGACCCTTGGCATCATTTCCCGACACGCAACCTTATTTTTCCGGCCGAGAAACCTGATTCCGCTGATATTTACCGTTTGAGGGAAAAGCATTTCTGGAGGGCTGCCGCGGAGACTTTTGGTATGAACATGAGTCTCTGGGCACTGGACCGTTTTATACTTCACGGTAAGTACTCCTATATCAATTTCCATACTATCAAGGAAAATTTCCGCCATGGTTTCAGCTGGGACAATGACCACCTGTCGACCAACATGTTTGCCCACCCATATAACGGGTCAATCTTCTATAATGCCGGGCGCTCCAATGGCTATAATTTCTGGCAATCGGAATTATTTGCCATCGCTGGAAGCGCTCAGTGGGAACTCTTCATGGAGCGGGAATACCCGTCGACCAATGATATTATAGCTACCCCAATCGGCGGCGCGGCATTGGGCGAGGTGTTTTACCGCACATCTGACTTGTTCCTTGATGACCGCAGCTGGGGATGGGAGCGTTTTGAGCGCGAGGCTGCTGCTTTCATTATTGACCCTATGAGAGGACTGACACGCATCTTCTCTGGCCGCGCATGGAAACGCCTTGCCACGTCAGGACGTCGTTTTGGGTTGCCTCCGGTTTCGCTTCAAGTTGGGATTGGTGCGAGGGCCCTGATTTTCCACGACGACGGAAACCTCTCGAAGGCGGGAGGAACCCTCCTACTAAACATTGAATATGGAGACAGGTACTCCCCTACTTCGCGCAAGCCGTATGACTATTTCAACGTCCAGGCGGAACTGGACATGATCCGCACTCAGCCGATCCTGAACCGCCTGGAGATACGGGGAAGGCTACTCTCACGCGATCTGATCGATACCAAGAAATATGACCTCTCTTTAGGGATGTATCAGCATTTCGATTTCTTCGATTCGGATACCATTACACGCCGCGCACATAATGATATTTTCGACCCGTGTGTGGTGCCCTATAAGTTAGGAACACCGGCTTCAGTAGGAGCCGGTCTGATGTTCCGGGGAGTATATGAACCCCAGGCCGTATTCGAGGCTTATGCCCATCTGAATGGGGTTATTTTGGGTGGTATATTGAGTGACTATTACCGGTATTACCACCGTAACTACAACTGGGCTTCCGGTCTTTCGCTCAAGACCGGTGTCAGCCTTAATCTTCCGGCCCAAAGGCTTCAGATTTCCATAGCTGACCGTTTCTATAAGCTCTGGACCTGGAATGGATGGTACCGTTCGATCAACGGTGACATTGAGCCGGCAGACCGGGCCATGGATGTCCAAGGAGATGATTCGTCAGGAATCTTCAACTATCTTGAGATGAGGGTAAATTATCGGTTCTGGCGCAACCTATATGCTTCATTAGGCGCGGACTGGTATTGGAGGGAGACCCATTACCATGACCTGACCATCTACGATCCCAAATATTACGTAATGGATCCCATAATCAAAAGCCAGCAATTCAGCCTCTACCTCCTCCTCACCTACGAATTCTAATCACAAACACACATATAAACCGCATCCGACATTTTAGATCGAGCGCGGTTTATATGTAATACTTTTACAGTTATCAGTTCTTGGCTACCTTCACATTGGAGACTTCGATGTTGCCGGAGTAACAGTTGATGGACCAGCAATTGCGGGCCGTACCATATACTCGGGTGGTGTAGGCCACTGTCTCGTTGACATACATAGTCATTACTGAATTATCGGTAATGATGGTAATATTGTAGACTCCATCCATCGGAGTATTGAAGTTATATCCATCAGTATTGGGGACAAACCCAATACCTCCTTCCTCCTCGTAGTTGATTTTCCTGACGCTTTCGCTTTCCGGATTCATTATGATGGAGTAGTACTTGGAAGAGTCGCTACCGCGTGCAAAGGAGACTCCGAACTTATCCCAAGGAGAGGAGGTCTTGACTACGAATGTAATGCGGTTCTCTGTCCCTAATCGGGAGAAAAGTCTTGATTGATCAGCAGATAAGGTGAAATTACTTTCGGATTGCGACTGAGACAGCAATCTTGCAATTGCAGGGACTTCTCCCAAACTAAGGGTACCGTCACTATGCTGGATGAGTTTATGAGCCACAAGATTACCTGCCCAATCGGCATTACCTATGTTACTGCTGCCGGCTCGGGTAGCACACCATCCCCAGATGTACCGGTCAGTACCATTGGAAGCCGTCTTACCAGCATAAAATCCACGGGAGTCCAAGAATCCTTCTTTGGTATCAGGCCATAGGCCGGCATCATTGGCTGTACAGGCCTTAAGTTCCTCAAGGGTATGCCCTTTGAAATACTGGACACGGCGTACGGCGTCATGCTGTTCTGAATAGACCAGATACCACCAATCACCCATCTTAAAGAGATCGGGACATTCATAGAACCTATCCCACATCATGGTCATGAACACACCTTCAGAGGTCCAGTCAAGCAAATTGTCCGAAGTATATTCAGCCAACACTCCTTTTCCATTCAACCTCGTTGAGATGATCATATGATACTTGTTGTCATCACCTTTGAACACGAAGGGATCTCTGAAATCAGAATTGCTATAGGTATCACCACCTGATATCAGAAGCTCGCGATTCTTGGTCCAATTCACGAAATCCTGTGAAGTAGCGAGCATTACAGCCTCGTTTATTCCGGCCGTAGTAGCCGGATTAGGGGAATGGGCGGTATAGAAAGTATAGTAAGTTCCGTCCTTGTAGATGGTGGAGCCGGTGCCGATCGCGGCGTCAAGCTCCGTAGCGCTACCGCAGGGGATAAGTTCTCCTAAAGATTCATAAGAGGCAGCGTCAGAAGTGGTAACACCCCAAATCGGATGATAGGTTACCGGCTGGTTAGGCCGGTAATCCTGGAGATACATCACTTTGAAAGTCTTTGATACCGGATCATAGAATGGCATCGGATCACCTACATACCCTACATAAGGTTTGTAGTAGATCTTCTGGCTCATACCTTCGTCAGTATCCAGATAAACCTGGGTATTGGCCAGATTCTTATCGGTTATTACCGGGTCGTCATTGCTGCAGCTTGCAGCCGACAGCATAACGGTAGCTAACACCGGAATAGTAAATATCATATTGAGTTTCATGTTATTGGCAAAGATAATTAATTGTATTTTTTGTTAGCTGAATCATATTGGCCCGATAGGGATTCTCTACGCCGTTCTTGTCATACCATTCATAAGCCGGGGTTCCGATAGTTATGACACGTCCTGAGGTAAATCCTTTAAGTGCCTCGTAGGGTTCGAACTCGGCGATTGTGACCCTGTTGAAGTCATAATCATGACCGGAAGCAAGAGCCTTAGCACCAGTGCGTTCCTCCCATCCTTCCATAGACCCGTAAGGATCCCAATCAGCTCCCCACTGGAGAGTACGGTTGGTATTGGAGCAGCCTTTGGAAAGGAGAAGGATCCTATTGTCACCGTCCAATGGTATGCCCTGATAAATGGGATGGGTCTCATGACCGGTGATGGTGAAACCGAGGTCGTTGGTCAATGTCTCGTATGAGTCCCCGCCGAACATATTGTTCGGGCTCTGCTGATCACGTGCGATCCTCCATACATCATTGATATAACGGGCTCCATCCCGCGAAGCCAAAATTGCACCTCCACGCAACCAATAGCTATTGAACTGATCGCGCGAATCCCAGAGTTGTCCGGGCCAATCTGTCCAGTCGAAGTGACACCAGATCATCTTGAAATCATCAAGCTTGACGCGGCCATCGATAATATCCTGAATTGAGACATAACGGGTATTCGGTACATTCTCCAGCATCCATTGACAGGCAGCCTTCGCCTCCTCACCGAGCCCTTCGAGAGCATAGGAATTTCCTATAAAGGCTTTGGGAGACTGGGACATGTCATCCTGAACTACGGTAACGGTATATTCAACGACGGCTGTACGAAGGGTGGCCGTAAATATAACCGGCTGTGAGAAGTCAATCAAGGATCCGGATTCAGGAGTAACCTTCGTACCATCGTTGACAGTATACACAACCTGCATAGCCCTGATATCCTCATCCATGGGGACGAAACATTGAATTGTCCGCGCGAAATTATCAATAGTAGCTGAATATTTACCATTCAGCATGAAGGTAATGAATTCGGGGTTATCATGTTTCACACTTACGGTATATGACTCGAATACATTTCCATTGGTTACCCTGATAGCACGTGGAACCGTTCCATCAAACTTAGTACCGACCGGATAATCACAGGTTGCGCCGGGGCTTAAGGTGATCTCATCTACCCGCAATTCAGTGAGGTCGGTATCAGTCGATACATTCACACTCACTACCTTGGCCTTATGGTCTATAACGCCGGGAAAGCCACTTATCTTGATTGACTCGATACGGGTATTGCCATCGAGCGCAAGGTCATTTTTATCGTCATTGCTGCAGGACTGGAATGTGGCCATTATAGTCCCGGCAAGGATGACTAACATTATTTTGATTAGAGTTTTCATTACTTTATAGTTTTAATTGAAGAGGTTATACCCTGTTTCTTTTGTAAGAGCCTAACGACTTCATTCTTACCAATTACCGATATTCTGCTTGTAATGACCGTTTGAGGCGCTCAACTGTGAGAACGGAATCGGAAGATATTCATTTTTATTAGGAGTGAAATTAGCTATGGCATAGATAGCGCAATTGTCGGCCTCATCAGCATAATATTTGTTAAGCACCTGATCAGCCTCGCCCCAACGTACAAGATCGAAGAAACGTTCACATTCCATTGCCATCTCAAGACGGCGTTCAAATTTCACGATCTTAAGGGCATCTGCCTGACTATAGGAACCGGTATAAGGTTTAATATTGATCCTCGCACCATACAATTGACCGTAATCGGATATCATACCTACGCTCTGACTGGCTCTGTTGCGCAATGTGTTCACGATATCCATGGCTTCGGGAATACCTTGATTAAGCTGAACAAGCGCTTCTGCCCGGAGTAGCAAAATATCAGCATATCTGAGCACGATACGATTCATCGGCGAACCCCACCATCCACCTTTCACGAGGAACTCACTTTCCGGATCAACATTCTGCTTTAGCGTTACATAATACCCGTAAAGACCGTTGCTTCGGCTCCATGTAGCCGTCTTATCCATAATGAAGTCCTTATTGAACATATAGGGAGTTCCAGGCATACCGACGGTCAGGAAAAGACGGGGATCAGCATAATCGGATTTCAGCTCATAGTCATGCTGGTTGTAATCGTCCAGATAAGGGAGGCCATTCTCATTGGTCTTGAACGCGTTGACCAGGTTCTGCGAAGGCTTATAGAAATCGCAGCCACCATCTGTCACACCCGGAATGTTCGGTACTATCAAACCGTAAGACCAGTTACAATTACCATGGTTAGTCCCGTCATTAAACGAATACTGCATGGCCCATATTGATTCCTTACCGTTCTCAAAGATCGGCTCTGGCCTGAAATTATTATGAAAATCAGGTTCAAGGGCGCAGCCGGAAGCACTCATCAGAGAAGGCTCGGTGTACTTTATCACATTCAGCAGATCATCACGGTTGATACTTGTAACCATATTCGACTGGGGATCATCCTGACGGTATGCCTTATACATATAGGTCTTAGCCATATAAGCAGCCGCAGCTGCCCGGTTGGGTCTACCTACCTCATCCTGAATGGCAGGGAGATTATCGTAGGCATACTTGAAGTCATCTATTATCAGTTGCCAGCCCTGGTCGTTTGTGTACTTGGTGTTCTCAAGATTGTTATACTCCTCCGGGGACATCTTGGGATCCATTACGAAAGGAATATTCTTATAGAGACGTTTCAGCAAGAAATGCCCATGGGCGCGCAGGAATCTCATCTCGGCGATACGCCTGTCTCTCAAGGGATATGTATTGGAATCCATATCCTCAAGAACTGCCAATGCGACATTGGCGCGAGAAAGAACCTGATAAAGACGGTTCCACATGTCTGAAATGTTCCAGTTGGTGGTCATTATACCCTGAGAAATCTCAAGGGCGTGGAATACATCGCCGTCTTCCGTACCGTTTCCCCCTTTGTAAGCATCATCCGAACGTACGTCATAGTTCCACATCGAGAAGGAGGAATTGATATCCTCGATGGATATCCAGCCGGCATAGGCAGAGATGACGAGATTGTCGACATACTTCGGGTCCTTCACCTGAGTATCGTTCAGTGTACTCTGGGGTACCTGCTCGTCAAGAAAATCATTGCAGCCGGTCAACCCTACTATCATCATGGCGGCTGCCGCATATATAAGTTTTTTCATCGTGAACTCTTTTTGATTGAAGTCGTTTAAACTTATTTCTTTTTTAAGATTTCGTCAGATTTCGGAGATTGTTTTTTCACTCGAAGAAGGAGTTATGCGGGCATAACGACTGATGAGAGGGGAAAAAGAAGCCCGAAAGATGATGAAAGATTGAAAAAGAGAATTTGATTTAACACTTCAAAGGGAAATTTTTAATTCGTAAATAAGTTTAAACGACTTCATTAGAAGGTAACATTGAAACCGAAGGTAACGCTTGTCGGGATAGGATAACCGTAATTCGGGTTTTCTGGATCCACTCCGGTGAATGACTTGCTCTTGATAGTGAAGAGATTCTGAGCGCTTACATAGAAGCGGAGTTTCTGCATCCTGAGCTTTTCAGTAAGTTTTGCCGGGAAGACATATCCAACCTGGATATTACGCAACTTCAGATAAGATCCGTTTTCAACATAGTAAGTCGAAACGCGCTTTTCATTGTTTATATCAGAGCGGCTGAGTGCCGGGATTGAAGAGTCTGGATTCTGAGGAGTCCATGCATCCAATAATCGCTCACCCTTGTTGAGGAAGCCGATGTTGAGACCACTCCAGAGATCAGTTTCTTTCTTAAGGTCGGAGATCACATCCTGTCCTTGAACTCCTTGCCAGAACATTGATAAATCGAACCCTTTATACTGGAGGTAGACGTTAAGTCCATAGCTGAAATCTGGGGTCGGGTTATAGATCCATTGCTGGTCTTTCTCATTGATCACTCCATTGCCGTCCAAGTCTTTCCAACGGATGCGTCCCGGGGCAGCCCCTTCTTGGATAGCATGATTGTCCACTTCATTCTGATTCCGGAAAATACCATCTGCTACATATCCGGCTTGCGCGCCGTATGCATGGCCTACTACACTGTAAACCCCATTTCCACCGAATGTACCGTTAGCTGCCAAAGTTGCCGGGATTGCGGTGATCTTATTACGATAGGCAGAAATGTTACCGGTAACTTCATAATGGAGGCCGTAAGAAGTATCGTTCTTATAACCTAAATTGAGCTCGATACCTTTATTCTTCATCTCACCGGCATTGATCCATTGAGAAGAACCCTCTCCCATAGCGGCGATGCCTATCATCTCAACCAGGATATCGGTAGTTTTTTTATAATAGAGGTCCAACGATCCGAAGAAGCGGGAATTGAACATTGACCAGTCCAGACCGACGTTATATTGAGTGGTAGTTTCCCATTTAATATCCGGATTACCTATCTGGTTACGCTTGAAACCGGACTGAAGGATCGATCCTCCGTTTGTACCGGCTATATCATAGGAGGTACCGTAGCTCTGGCCACCGGATTCGTTGACACCATAATTTGGTACATATACATAATAGCGGGCCAGATTGCTGATTTCCTGATTACCGGTCTGACCCCAGGAGAGACGCAGCTTAAGGTCGTTCAACCAGGTAAGATCACGCAGGAAGGATTCGTTGTTCATACGCCAACCCAAAGATACCGAGGGGAAAGTGGCGTAACGGTTGTTAGGACCGAAACGGGAGGAGCCGTCATAACGGAGAGTCAGACCCAACAAGTAACGGTCATCGAAACTATAGTTCGCTTTACCGAAGAAAGATACAAGGGAGAAACCATCGCCGGATCCGTAAGCCTGAGCCTGCCCGACACCGGCATCAGGCCACATATAATTGGGATCTAATACCGAGAAGTCCATCTTATAGCCGGAAAACCAATTGGCGGTCTCGCGGTTCAGCTCTACACCTGCGAGTGCATCTACGTGATGCAGACCGAAGTCTATGTAATAATTAGCAACTGCGTTCCACATCCAGCGTGTCCAATGTTCCTGTTTAGCCTCAACGGCATTGGTAGCGTTAGCTACATTACCTTCTGTAATTGGATAAGTGAAGAAGCGCTGCTGTTTCTGGGAATAATCGAGACCGAAGGTAGTACGTATGTTGAAACCCTTGAAAGGATTCAGATTCACATATGCATCTCCGAACAATCTCCAATAGATATAACGGTTATCCTTATTGCGTTCAAGACGGGCAAGCGGATTCTCTCTATCCGGATATCCTCCTACGGGACCGGCAAAGCCGCCGTCGGTAGTATAGACGGGAAGTGAGGGGTTGGCTTGTAGTACGTTCTGGAGGAATCCGCCGGGTGATTGTACTTCGTTAGTCCTGTTCAGAGTGAAATGCTCACCTACGGTCAGGATATTCCCGAAAGGTTTGAATTCTGTATTCGTACGTGCTGATATTCTCTCAAAGTCAGTGTATTTGATAATTCCGAGGTTCTTATAGTAACCTAACGAGAAGAAGGCACTCATTTTGTCGGTGCTTCCGCTGATAGTCATGTTGTAATTCTGGACAAAGCCTGTACGGGTCGTTTCATCAAACCAATCCGTATCAGAAGAGGGAGTGGTACCGCCCGCATCGAGATATTTATCCATTGAGATTGAATGGAGTACCGGGTAGCCGTTGGTATCATATCCCCATTTATATTTGTATCCTAAGCCATTGGTATTGGGATCCTCTCCGCCGTTCACATAAGCCTGCCACATTGCGCGTCCGAATCCTTCGGTATTCAACACTTTCATGCTGTGGGTATAGAACTGGGCTGCGACTGAGGCATCGAGCGTTATTTTCAGGTCACTTCCTTTTTTAGTGGTGATGATGATTACACCGTTGGCTGCTCTTGATCCATAGATTGACGCGGAGGCAGCATCCTTCAGTATCTGTATGGACTCGATATCATTAGGATTGAGCTCATGCATACCCCCCTTGGTCGGTACGCCATCTATAATATAAAGAGGGTCATTGTTATTGAGGGTACCTATACCGCGGATTCTGACACTCGCAGCTCCGCTCGGACCTCCGTCGGCTGAGATATTCATTCCCGGGACTCTTCCTTGAAGCGCCTTTATGGGATTGTTCTCGTTCTGTTTAGAGATTTCCTTTACGTCTACGGATGTAATGGCGCCCGTAACGTCTACTTTACGTTGGGTACTGTAACCCACTACCACCACTTCATCCAGAAGTGCAGTGTCCTCGTCAAGGGCAATAGTCATTTCTGGCTCAGCCATGATGGTCTTGGTCTTGTATCCTACATAGGAAACGATCAGATCTGCTCCTTCAGGGACTGTGATTGTAAAATTGCCGTCGAAGTCAGTAGCTACTCCGTTAGGCCCTTCTACTCCGCATACTACGGTCGCTCCTATAAGAGGATCGTTATCCGCGGCTGAAACTACAGTCCCATGCACTATGATGTTCTGAGCCTGTATAGCCAAGGACGTCAGAACCATCAGCATCGCAATGAGAATTGATTTTTTCATGAGATTTTGGTTTTAGTTAAATTTTTTCTGATGCAAAATTAGGGCCTTGTGTACCGTCCGGCTTAATAATCCGGTTGCCTCGAATACAATTTTTTCAGTATCTCCTCAATAGTGTAAACCAATGCCGATTTTTTTAAAACAGTCATGCCGAATTCTCGTAACCTCTCTTCTCATACATTGCCATTACATTTATAAGTATCTAATAATAAGAAGAGTACAAAAAAAGAAGATACTAATTTTGCATGTGATGTAACCCCACTTTTATACGTTTAGACCACTTCTCAGCGGGCTTCCGAAGGGGATATACCGAATTTCTCCTTATAGCAGCGGGAGAAATATGGCAAGGAGGTGAAGCCTACCGAGTAGGCGATTTCGCTTACAGTCTTCTCACTGGACATCAGCATCGTCTTGGCTTTCTGCAACCTTAGGTTACGGATCAGCTCGACGGGCGTATAGTTGGTAAGGGACTTGATCTTACGGGTAAATTGGGATTGACTGAGTCCCATTTGGGATGCTATATCTGAAATCTGCAGGTCAGGATCGCTCAAATGCTCTTGAACTATCTCCACGAATCGTGAATAAAACTCACTCTCTACGTCATTAGGATGACTTATGCCGGGTATAGGCTTTCCCTTGGCTAAAGTTTCCGGTTTCGCACTCCCCGGCACTTTACCATACAGTTCTTTTATCCTTTTACGGTTAGCTATAAGATTTCGGCAACGGGCAGTTAGCACATCTAAGTTGAATGGTTTAGGAATATAGGCATCGGCTCCATGCTCATATCCGGCCACTTTCTGCTCATCCATAGCGCAGGCAGTCAGCATCAATATCGGGATATGGGAGGTAGAGAGTTCCTCCTTCAACTCCTTGACACATTCAAGTCCATTCATTCCAGGCATCACCACATCACAGAGTATAAGATCAGGGACATATTTGGTAGCCATCCTTACACCTTGTATTCCGTCGACCGCAGTCAGTATATTGTACTCTTCACCTAATTCAGTGCTGATCAGTGTCCTGATATCACGGTTATCATCAATCACCAGCAACGTTGGCTTATCTTCACTGAAGACATCCTGACGGTTCTCTTCCATTGATAGTTCCGCCTCAATGGCTTCTTCCGTAATATGCGCACTGATCTGCCGTTCATTATCAGTATGCCTAACCGGGAGGGAGACAGTGAAGATACTTCCCTTCCCTTTCTCGCTCGAGACGTCAATCGAGCCACCATGAAGTTCAATGAATGCTTTTGTCAAGGCTAACCCGATGCCGGAACCCTTGGGATTAGCGCCCTCGACCTGGTAAAAGCGGTCAAAAATCCTTTCTACTTCCTCATTATCTATTCCGCAACCTGTATCTATGACGCTATAGCTGATTAAGGATTCTGTTTGGTTATATGACACTGTAATCTTACCATTATCAGGCGTATGTTTAAAGGCGTTACTCATCAAATTGAAGAATACCCTCTCCATCTTCTCCACATCTACAGCAACCGTTGTTTCCTCTCTATCCTTGATATCTATCTGCAGTGTGATATCGCGTTTCTTCGCTACCTCTTCAAAGGCTTCGGCCCATTCTTTCAATAACCGTGGGAACACTACTTCGGATAATCTTAGATCAGTCTTACCGTTCTCATATTTCCGAAAATCAAGAATCTGATCAACAAGACGTCTGAGGATGACAACATTCTTTTTGGTCAACCGCATCAAGGCACGGCAACGAGGAGTGAGGCATGGATCTTCAGCTACCTGTTCTACCGGCCCCGCAATTAATGTCAAGGGGGTACGTAGGTCATGAGAGACATTAGTGAAAAACATTAATTTGGAACTGGTTGCTGCCCTAAGTTGCGTGTACAGCCTTTCTTGCTTCCCTTTCTCTTCCTCAAGTTGCAGGTTCTTCTTTTCCAATTCTTTCTGGTGCCTCCGGTTTGACCGGATACTGCGGAGCAACAGGAATATTAATCCGCATAATAGAATGGCTATGGCTACAAATGCCCATAACAAGGTTTTTTGGGAAGAATAGCGCACTAACTGTTGCTCAATCTTGCCATTAAGAAGATCAATCTTTGCTGTTTCCTCATTCAGTAGCGTTTCCTGCGCCAGCAATATGTCTGCATTGGAGGAATCTATCGGAGATAGAGGTGCTACCTGAGTAATATGATCATACGGCTCACCGTTCAATATTGCCAATGCGATATTAAGCAAGCGTTGGCCTTCAGTCGGATAAAGGAAAGTAGCCGTCATATCCCCCTCCGAAACCGCTTTGATACCCGGATAAGGGAACCCATCTATACCTATTATATAGACATCTTCACGTCCCCTTTCTTTTAATACTTCGGATGCGCCTAAGGCCATGTGATCAGTATGGGCATAGACCAGATTTACTTCTGGATAAAGCCGTAACAGAGAATCCATCAAGGTATGAGCCTTTTCCTTTAACCAATCTCCTTTTACACTGGCCAATACATTCATCTTAGGATTCCCTTCAATACCGTCCATGAACCCTTTATGACGTAACCGGGCAGGCGAGGCTCCTGCAGGACCCTCTATCTCTATGATCCTCAAAGTACCGTTCCCAAGGGTACTGGCATATTGCGCGACTCCTTTTCCCAATGCATAATTGTCTACTTCCAAATGAGCCGTAAAGTTATCACTGCCTATTCTACGGTCAAATGTTACGACCGGAATTCCTTTAGCCATGGCTCTGTCTACTACCTCCACAAGGGGATCTGCCTCATTTGGAGCTACTATAATAAGGTCGTAGTCATTCTCAATGAAATACTCGATATCCTCTTTTTGACGCTGGGAATCATTATCTGCGTTTCTGATATCCAGTTCTACTCCCGGATGATTCAGAAGCTCCAGCCTTAGGTCCTGGTTTGTCTTTTGACGCCAATAATCGCCGCTGCATTGGGAAAATCCAATCCGATATTCCTTTGCCGGCTCTCCTTTGCATGCTACAAATAAGATTCCGCAGACTACAATTATAGGTAAGGCAATGATTTCAAGAAAACGTTTCATAGGGGATAAGTTCCTCTTAAAAAATAATCATTATAGGTTTCTTTTGCAGTGCAATATTAGGGCTGGAGGCTTTCCGTTGCCCTATTTCTCTGCGAAGAGCTGCTTGACTGAGCCGAGGGAGGACAATACGGAGGTTGCTTCGTAGGGTATGTAGACGGTCTTGTTGCCTTGTCCATCGGTCATGCTCTTCAAAGTCTCTATATATTTTTGAGCCAAGAGGTATGCGGCGGGATCAGTCTGCGATTGCGCTACCGCGTCTGAGACATTGCGTATCGCATCTGCCTCGGCTTGGGCGCGGAGCACCTGTGCGCGGGCCTCACCTTCGGCTTTCAGGATAGCTGCCTGCTTCTCTGCCTCGGCTTTGTTGATCTGCGACATTTTCTGTCCTTCGGAACGCAATATCAAAGACTGTTTCTCGCCTTCGGCATTCAATATCTCTGCGCGACGGTTGCGCTCTGCTTGCATCTGCTTTTCCATAGCCACACGCACACTCTCCGGTGGTGTGATATCCTGAAGTTCAACACGGTTGACCTTTACACCCCATTTATTGGTCGCTTCGTCAAGGATGGCCTGCAGTTTAGCGTTGATAGTGTCGCGCGATGTCAGGGTCTCATCGAGTTCCAATTCACCGATTACGTTACGCAAGGATGTCTGTGTCAGTTTCTCTATGGCGTTTGGCAGGTTATCGATCTCGTAAACCGACTTCTTCGGGTCTATTATCTGAAAATAGAGCAAGGCGTTGATCTCGGTGGTGACATTGTCGCGGGTTATAACCTGCTGGGACGGGAAATCATAAACCTGTTCCCTCAGATCTATAACTGAGGTAGTGGATACCCTTATGCCTTGACGTCCGAAACTACCTGTATCGGCTTTTCGGGTATAAATCACTTTCGGCCTGTCTATAAAAGGTATGATGAAATTCAATCCCGGTTGAAGAACAGAATGAAATTTACCCAGTCTTTCGATTACGCGGGTTTCCGATTGGGGCACTACCTTTACCCCGGCAACAATTACGATTATCGCAAACAGCAGGATCACCCCCGCAACGATTATAGTCTCCATCTCAGCAAAATTAATTTTCTTTATTATTGTTTTCCGTTAGTTTTATTAGTTAATGGCTCTACCACTAAAATAATTGAATCGTAAGCTACTACCCTTACCGCCTCACCGGCTGAAAGATGAATTTCCTCTTCTACAGGTCTCACTTTCCATGTGTCGCCATCTATCTTAACCCGCAATGAGTCGGGGAAAGAGACCAACCTTCCTGTCCTTCCTATAATCGCGTCCATACCGGTGAGGGTAGGTTGAGAAGTGCGATGAAGGGATGTGATCAGTGTCTTGCGCCATTTGTAGGTTAGAAGATAAAGCAGGATAGTGGATATTCCGAATGTAAGTATCGCAGCTATCCATTCACCTCCTAATATGGCACAGATCATAGCCGCCAAGGCCCCGGCCCCAACATAGGGGCAAACAGTGCTCATCGTAAGCAGTTCAATAGCAAAAAATCCAACGGCCAAGATCAGCCAAAAGCTCCAAAGTCCCATCATCTACTCATCGGTATCTTAACAACTTCCATGCTCAAAATTAAACAATTCCTCCTAAATTTGCAAGAATGCATACTTTTATTGCAAGCACATTTAAGAGGAACTTATTAATTTTGCGTTATAAACGAACTGAACCCATGACCCTTAGGCGAGACATCGCAGGAGAGTACCCCGGTTCCTGAATGGACTAATTAGAACTTAACACATTAAGAATTATGGATTTTAAACTTCATTTTGACCATTACAATATCAATGTAGCTGATCGCGACCTCAGCATACGCTTCTATGAAAAGGCCCTGGGTCTCAAGGAGTCTTCTCACATCGACGGGCCCAACGGAGCTTTCACCATCACCTACCTTTCGGATGGTGTCTCACCGTTCCGCCTTGAGATCACATGTCTTAAAGACCATCCCCAAGCTTACGAGCTGGGAGAAAACGAGACCCACTTAGCCTTCCGGATAGCTGCGGGAGAAGACTTCGAAGCCGTGAGAGCCTACCATCGTGAGTTAGGGATAATCTGCTTCGAAAACCCCGCGATGGGCATCTACTTCATCGAAGACCCCGACGGCTACTGGGTCGAGATCCTCCCCGCAAAATAATCCCATTTAGTGCTATGAAGCAAGAGAATCAAAACGTAGAATGCAAGCGTATCTGGAAAGACGAGTATCTAAAATGGATATCCGGCTTTGCAAATGCTCAAGGTGGGAAGATTTATATTGGGGTTGAGGATGATCTTACTGTTATCGGAGTGACACATCTGCATCAGTTGATGGAGGACATCCCGAACAAAATCGTGTCAATGCTTGGCATCATAGCTACGGTTAACCATATTCACCAGGATGATAAGGATATAATAGAGATTCTCATTGATCCTTCCAGTATACCCATATCCTACAAAGGTAGCTTCTACAGACGTAGTGGAGCTACCAATCAGGAATTAAGAGGAGTGGCCTTACAGCAATTCCTGATAAGTAAATTCGGACGCAGTTGGGAGGATTTACCTTGTTATGGTACCACTATCGAAGATATTGATCCTGCCTCCATCAATTATTTTCTGAGTAGGGGAATAAAGGAGAAAAGATTGTCTCCAGATGTAGAAAACTCATCCCCTGAAGAGGTTATTTCCAATCTTGGGTTGATGGAGGATGGAATACCTTGCAATGGAGCTATTCTGTTATTTGGGAAAAATCCTCAACGCCATTTCGTTACCTCAAGCTTTAAAATTGGTCGTTTCGGGCCTTCGAATTACGACCTTCTTAGTCAGGAAGTTATTGATGGAGGTCTTATCCGGATGCCTGAAAGAGTTCTGCAAATTTTGGACACTAAATATTTGATTCGGATAATTAACTACGAAGGACTTCAACGCGTTGAACCACTGGAACTCCCAGAAGAAGCTTTACGTGAGTTAATTTGCAACTCAATTGTCCATCGCGATCATCAGGGATCTTGGACGCAAATGAGCATTTACAATGACCATATCAGATTATGGAACGAAGGAACCTTACCGGATAACTTATCAATTGAAAAACTTCTTGGGAAACACACCTCCAAACCACGCAATCCCAAGATGGCCGAAGCCTTCTATCGTGCGGGGTTTATAGAAGCTTGGGGGCGAGGTATTGAGAAGATTATTTCCGCTTTCCGAGCGGAGGATCTGACTCCTCCTACTTTCTCTGAGGAACAGGGGGGAATCACGGTACTTATCCCTCGTGAAAAGTTTAAAGCGCTCAATTTTGATAGAAGCACCATTCAAACTACTTACCAAGGTTCAGAGAAAGGTTCAGAGAAAGGTTCAGAGAAAGGTTCAGAGAAAACTCGCAACAAGATTATTCAGGAAATGAAAGATAATCCAGTAGTGACTATTAATGAACTCGCCACGTTTCTGTCTATTTCTGACAGAGCTGTCTCTAAGCATCTAAAAAAATTACAAGAGGAGGGAGCGATAAGACGCATTGGGGGCGCCCGTGGAGGAAAATGGGAGGTGATTAATCCGCTATAATTCTATTGGGTATTATACAGGACCCTTCTTACCTACATTCCATTTTACGCTTTCTTTACTAAAAACCTATTGGGATTTGAATTTCCGAAGGCACCTTTCTATAATAGGTCTAAATGATATAACTAAAAAAATATGATATCAAGAAGAGTAAGGAACCTCATTGGGGAAGATGAGAGATTGAAAGAGATGATGGAGATCCCTATTTCAGATATTCTGAAATATAAGGATATGGCAGCCAATGTAGATACGGAGGAAGCTCTCCGATATCTGGCGGAGATGTTTATTGATAATTGCGGAGTCAGCCTCGGGATGAGAGGATTTGCGGATTACTGCTCCTGTTACTGGATTAAGAAACTTGATCTGGATCAAAACCCCAAGCTCAAAGAGAAATACCATAATCCAAAATATAAGGTGCTCGCCGCCCTAATGCCATATCTCACCGATAAATACGATGAAGAAGTAGAAGAATACGACTCATGTCAGATGTCCGCTTCCAGCCTCAGAAGGATTCTGTTTGATTTGCTTAAATCGGAAACCGATG
This sequence comes from uncultured Sangeribacter sp., assembly GCA_964553075.1. Lineage (GTDB taxonomy): Bacteria > Bacteroidota > Bacteroidia > Bacteroidales > Muribaculaceae > Lepagella. The sequence continues at coordinate 21,880 of CAZKJP010000038.1, forward strand.
AGAAAGTAAAGATCATTCTCTGCGCCGGCATCTATTATATGTTGCCTAAACTCGAGGATGATCGCTGGCTAAACGGGTATAAACCTGAGCAAATCGAGCAGGGAATCGTAAATCTCCAAGACAGGACCCTGATTCGACACCGTTATAGACAGGATCGGGACAATTTTTACAAACGCAGCGTAAAACCCCGTCAATCTTCCGCCTCCAGCAATCCGACCCCGGCGGAAGCAACCGAGTCTGATAAGTTCACGGATGAGGAGATCGCCCATTTCAAGCTGCTGAACGAGCGCCTCGTGGAGTTACAACACGAAGTAATGGACCAAGTTCGGGTAATAACTGCCAACCTCAGGGAACAAATCGCAAAAGGATTCCATCAATATGACACCTTCTGCATTGAAGGGTATATCTACATAGAAGGATATCAGGATGAGAATAATGACGAATTGATAGAAGCTATTTCTGAATTTGCCAAATACTCGGTCATTACCTCCTGCGATGATACTACAGATGAGGACCTCTCAGCTGATATTGCCGATGAGCACCACTGGTACGCCAACTGGTCCGGAGACTTCAACAGACTCGAAGAAACGCATGATCTTCGTTTCTGCCGCGCCTTCGTACAACTATTCGAAGAAGAGGAACTCTTCACTCTATCCGACATAATGAAAATCCAACCCTCCATGCTTTACCCCCATGTCGAAATAAATATCTGACGCCGAGCAGTATTTTTATGAGATAAAATTTGGTTTATAAAATAAACCTTATTAACTTTGCCCTCGAAAAAGGAGCGATATCGCGCGGACGCTCCTTTTTTCAAGAATATTTGGTTTATAAAATAAACTTAATTTAAAAGGATCTAAATGGAAGACAAAAGACTGACAGAACGAGAGAGCTTGGAGCTGATCACATCCATGATCGTACGGACAAAGCAACGCTATCTGGGTGGCGGCAACATTCTTCTAATGTGGGGGTACTTTGTAGTTGTGGTTACTATTTTAGTTTGGGTATTGCTGACACTCACACGGAACGGTGTCTGGAACTGGCTTTGGTTCGCCATACCGATAGTAGGTATACCAACCTCCATCTTAATGGCTCGCAAGAAGCAACGAGAGTGCGGGGCTCTGACATATTCCGATAAGGTCACATCAAGCCTTTGGGCCATTTTCGGAATATCCGAGATAGTCATTACGTTGGTATGCTTAGGATTTTCAATATTTGGCGATAAGGACTGCTGGATATCTATGCTCGTATACTCCTTATTACTTGCGCCGTTTGCAGAAATCGCACAAGGACTTCTGGTAAAAGAAAAATGCCTGAGCATCGGTGGTATCATCGGGCTGATCGTGGGAATAATGACCCTATGCTGCCAAGCAGCCGGGATTCCTCTGATTGCCAATTGGTATATGCCATTGTTCATTCTGGCATGGGTCGCCATGATGATCATACCCGGACATATACTAACCTATAAAGCACATTGCCAATGAAGGAGCTGGATCCACTGCTGCACTCGCAGTTACGGCTCGCCGTGATGTCCATACTAATGAACGTAGAAGAAGCGGACTTCGTCTACCTCAAGGAAAAAACGGAATCCACGGCCGGGAACCTGAGCGTCCAGATAGACAAACTCCAATCTGCCGGATACATAGACGTCAAAAAGGGAATGTCAGGCAAACGCCCGCGTACTACTTGTTCCGTAACCAAACAAGGCCAAAAGGCCTTCGAGGAATACGTAGCCACCCTCAGGACTTACCTGAATCTCTAACTCATATGCTGAGGGTAGCCGCCAGCATAGCTGGCAGAAGTCCCCGTCGGGCCATGCCTCATAAAAATCTCTATGCTGTGCGTACCCGCCAGCATAGCTGGCAAAAGTCCCCGTCGGGGACTTCTGTCTCCGTTAAACCCCGGACCGCGAATGCACGTAGTGTATTCGCGAGTCCGGGGCAACTCCCTCAAAATAAAAGGAATGCCCATCGGGTATTCCGATCTCCTCCACTGAATCCTACGCTAGTAGAAAGCCTTACATATAGCTTTTTTTGCTAACTTTGCATTATGAATGAGAATACTCCTATACCACTTGCTCCAGAATCGCAAGATAATGAGATAATACTTTACCAACCTGATTCAACGATTAAACTTGAAGTTCGGCTGGAAAATGAGACTGTATGGCTTACACAACAGCAGATGACAGAATTATTCCAAACTTCTAAACAGAATGTCAGTCTTCAT
>CAZKJP010000039.1:0-23037 GCA_964553075.1 uncultured Sangeribacter sp.
ACGACAAGACCGGAGAGGCAAGCGAGAACAAGTTTTATAGCTCAAGATAAAAGAGAAACATATATCGATTAATTTTTAAGAGGAACTTATGTTGCAAAGTTACAACAAATGAGCCAGATAAGGTACACAAAGAATGAAGAATGTAGGAAACTGCCCTCGTAACTTATGAAATACCTAAGGCTATTCTCCAAGGATATCCCCGATGACTTGATAGTGAAGTTGTTTAAACTACTTCTATAAATCAAATGAATCACGTGCTTGCTTATAAGACCGGAAAACTTGTTTCATCTCCTCGTCATCACTATCTTCACAGGAACCCATAAGTTCATCAAAACACATACGTGCTTTCAATGAACCTCTGGCCATTGCCGATGCCCTCACAAGATCTGCCGTCTTATAACCCGTCCGGAACGGCACGCTAATGCCATTGGTCATTGCTGACAGTTCCTTGAACCATGGCTCATCAGTAATGGTAACTGTATCGATCTTGATTTTCTTTTCAGAGGCTTTGCGTGCTTCTTCACGCCAATCAATTTTGTTGTCTTTTACGAACGCTCCGCAGCTGTACCCAAGTTCGTGAGGATCGGAATCGGCAATTAAAAGGATTGACCGAGTAGAACCTTCTCTCCAAGGAGTTTCCTCGACGATTTTCTTTATCACCAGTTCATAGAACTCCGGACCATCCCCTCCATGCGTATCCCTTGAGGTGTTAATAAATCTTATCAGTTCATTAACATTGTCAGTCGGCGGAATCACTTGATAAGCATCCCCGAATTCTTGGGGATTTTTCATATCGCAATAGTCACCAAAAGCAACTATCCCTAACCGCAGATCCTCATTCTCCTGAAAAAGCTGAGGGATTAGGCTTGCAACCTCCATACGCACCGCTTGAATATACTGAGCCATAGAGCCTGTAGTATCAAAAGCGATAACCATATCAAGTTTCCCGAGGTTCCTGGGAGCAACCTCGCGGAACGTCCCCTCTCCCCTCTCATCCTCCCCCTTATCAGACTGCAGCGTCTCAGACGTCTCTACCCGCACTTTAGCCTCAGGTTCAATAGCAATCGCGACTTTCACTGTTGCAGACCCATCTTCTGAAGAAGCCAACGTCATTTCCCCTTCCCGATTTTTTCTAAATAAATCAAAGATACTCATATATATACAGATTTTTCGTTGTTAGTTTAGGGCTGCGATCAACAGGATGGTCCAACCTATGGCAATAGCCTTATCACCGAGGCCTCCATTTATCAACATTCTTAATGGCCATAAGATATTCCAATTGCTGAGCCAGCACATGAATAAGTAGATACAAAATGCGAGAGTTAACATAATTATAGTTCTTTAGTTCTTTATTTAGATATACCAAGAAGATGAAAAGGTAAATCTTTGTGGTAATAAAATTCCTAACCAGCAGATACCAACCGACTTATGTCCGGAGAATTAGAGATGTAGGCTGGATATAGGTCCAATATGGTCCGGATGATTCGTGGATACATACCTTTAATCTCCTCCCGGTCAAATCCGGCTGCTTTCAGGAGCAGGCTGAAACAATCCACCTGTATCAAGAGATCTCCAAACAACATACTCTTGTGGCGGCTAAGGTGATCCATCACAGCTGCCATCAGCCCTCCGATATGGCGGTCCAAGTCCGTATCGGCTTCAGTGATTTTCGACATTGCCCGAAGTTGCAGATTGCAATCAGCCATAAACTTTTCCAGACTCTCGCCACGGACCGCCGCCATCAGATCCACTGTCCCCGACAACAATTCCATAGGGCAAAACTCACTGGTAGCGACCACCCCCTCCCGGTAGGGCACCTCCACAATATAGGAGCGTCTCTCCCCCCCGACCTCCGTCTCAAAGCTAAGTTTAAGTTGTTCCATACGTTCACTTTTTTCTTACACTTAGAGATACCCTGCGACTCACTTAGGTAAATAATTCATGGGAATATTTCTATGGAAGGATGCTGGCTATTTTGAAAAATGCTACGGCTACGATAACTTTCGTCTTCGAAACATTTCCTCCACCGTTCAAAATCCGTATCGCTTTTTAGAAGAATGGAAATATAATAAGATAGCGAACCATACATTTTTCCGCTTGGAGCCTTATACTCAATGTTGCGCTCATTATCTCTGCATGCGGTAACAACAGTCAGTTTTGCACCTTCTGAAAAGTCTTTAGGGGGCCTGACCGTAATACGTCCCGGGGGTGTGAAAGCATAATTTGTGCCACGGATATATCGGAGGAGCTCCGGGTCTATATCCGTCATCTCATCCTTTTGGATTCCTCTGCTAAAACAGGCATCCACCGCCACAAACAACTCCCCTCGCGGATCTAACTTTCTCTTGATCGCATCCAGCAACGGACACAACTCATCATCAATCAAATGAAATTGGCCTCTGTAGCTACCACCCATCTTCCGGCTATCCCGGCAAGCATCGTAAGGGATGATAGACTCGTCATATCTCTTCATCTTTCCCTCATCATGATTATCATCCCGGATCGGCTGACCATGGCCGGAGAAATGGAAGTATACCCTATCTCCAGGTTTACATTTTGCAGCGAGAGTTTTCAAGGCTTCCACAATACGGTGTTTGGTCGCCTGCTCATTGGTCAATGCCACGACATCCCCGAACCCCCGTTTTTTAAACAGAGGCAGCAAGAGCTCCACATCATTATCGCCATGAATCTCATTCCATCCGGTTTGCAACCGGTCATACTTTCCTATACCGACAAGCAAAGCACGATCGGTAGTCTGCGCTGAAAGGATCGAAACCACCGCGAGCAGAGCCAAAACTATTCTTTTGAACATCACTGTAACTGCTTCAATATATTCTGACATTGAGCCGCGAACTCTTCATCTTCTGCAAATCTCACTGACATCTCTTTAAGCAGGGCTTTAGCCCTCTTACGGTCATGATTTTTCAGATATGCCATTGCGAGACGCATACCGGCATCCTCCTGCGCCTGTATATCAGATTGAGGAGCTTCATGGTATGCCTTTTCAAGGGATGGAATGTCGCTGGAAGTAACTTCTGCCCAACCCCGGTTTGAGTCCGGGATATAGTTGTAAGCCACAATTGTATCGTCAAGCCTATTCATATCCGCTCTATGCACATCGAAAACTGTAAATACTCCGATCGCAATGACAGCTGCGATCGAGGCAGCCCAAGCCCATCGCTCCCTGGTAATCCTTACAGAGAATGCCTTGCGTTTATGGGGTGGCCCAATGATTTTTAGAAGGTCCTGCTTGGAGATTTTCTTCATCGCATAACCAAACTCAAGATTATCCTGCTCCGCCTCCCGGCACATCCCTTTTAGGGTAAAGAGATAAATTCGGAAATCCAGAGCAAACTCCTTATCTTCCCTCAACTGCGCCTCAAACTCCTGTTTTTCTCTCGGAGTCAATTGCTCGGCAACATATCGCTCGAATAATTCTATATTATTTTCCAGCCCCGTTTTATTATCCATTGCGTCTGCTCCTTTCCGGTTTCTCATCAATTATGCCCGCTACGTAAAGGGCACGTTTCACTCTATATATCAGGTCACGCATACATAGCCACCTACGCGCCTTGATAGCCTTGGCATTCGCAGAAATAGTTTTCCCATTATTACAATAAGGGGGGACTTCTTCAGCAATCTCCGCATCAGTCATATCACATAGATAGGTCATGCGGATAATTGAGGCACACGGCTCCGGAGTATGCGTCAGCTCCTCGCCTAACAATGCTTTTGCTTCCGGGTCTGCATACAAATCCGGCTCGTCATCAGAAGGGAGTTCACTGAGTAAATCAGTTATCTTTTGAGCTTTGGCTGTCAGCTTATCCCCATCCTCAGGATCACTCTCATCAAGGGAATTGCTGACCCGGATCTTACGGTATTGCTTGCTGGCCATGTTAAGTCCAATGCGGATGATATAATTACGCCAGTCCCAATTAGCCCCTATCCGCCCCTCCTCAAGATTCTGATGGATAGCTATAAACACATCCTGATAAATATTCTCGGCATCCGCCAGGCTCATATTGGTATTCCGGTATTTATCTATAAGGATATTGGTGAAGGTCCCTCGGAACTTCACATACCATTTCCGTACGATCTCTTCGTATGTTTCTGCCATATCTTCCAATGCTTCTTCCCGATATCGGAAAGAGGAGTTATTCTATCAGTATAAAAGAAGACCAGATCTCAGGCTCATCCGGCAGTTCATTGTAAAGCCACCGTTGGGCAACCTGAAAGGAGTCATAAATAGTATTACCAAGAGAGGCATGTTGGTAAAAAGCATCCATGAATTGGGCCGTCCAGTAATCATCAACCTTGTTGAGTGAGCAGATAACAGCCTTCGAGCCCGCGATTCTGAAAGCCCGCTGCAATCCCCACACTCCCTCGCTATCCACTTCCCCCAATCCCGTATCACAAGCCGACAACACCGTCAAGTTCAAATTCGGGAAGTTCATCAACTCAATTTCACGGGAGGTCCATAAGTCATCATGCTCATCAAGGATGAACGGGGTGTGCCATGATATATTTCCTTCCCTCAAAACTAATCCGCTTACTTCCTGGAGACCTCCTTGGAGGAATCTGTGAGCTAGGTGATAGTCTTCGGATGATGGATCCTCGGCGGCTGTCTGCAAGGCCGTATTATTTCTGTAGAAACCGTGGGTGGAGATATGCAATGTCGAGATTCCCTCCAGAGGCAAGGAGATAATTTCCGGTTCCGTCGCCTTGTCGTTGAAAAGAACTTTAGTCCGGTATCCCTTAAGATCATTTGTTACTAACTGAACTTCATATTCCACGTTGGGCAAATCAGACCAGTTACCGCGGTTAACGGTCAGGCCTTGACCAATGGGGGAATTATGATCAGAGACCCCTATGACAGCCACATAGTTCCCTAAATTACAGGCCTCACGGTTGATCTCACCGAGATGAAATACACGATGCAGATTTGCGAGCTGATTGGCCGGCTTTCCGCCAGCCATCAGGTACTCAATTCCAATGTTATTTAACATTCCGTCGGGACAAAAGTAGACATTCCTATAATTAGATAAATCAGCTGCCAAGTTTTCCCATACTATCTCAGGATTCCTAGAAAGTTCCTCTTCAGTGCAAAGCGCCTCGAACCTGACCTTCTCATCTCCATCAATAAGGAAAGCTCCAAACTTTGGAATGTCCCCTTCGCAATACCTAATAAAATCTACAGCCAAATTATTCGATGCTAATCTCTCGCTCACCTGCGAAAGCGTTCGGTCTAATTCGGTATAAACTTGCCGTACATTAGAGAGTCTATTGGCCAGTTCTCTTTCCAACCGTATCACCGTAGCTGAAAGCTCCGGTATATGTACAGAATCATTATAGGCGATGGCCGTATTTAGCTGAGCGCGTTTGTCTTTAAGGGTTTTATAATCCTTTTTAGTCGATGAACGCGTCGAAAGAAGTTTCTCAATGGTTTTCTTTTTTGTGTATAGAAGGCCCTTACGGAATAGCGACAATTCCAATGCCGGAGCCCAGGCACCCATTTTTATTGATCCATCTATAAAGGAAGCTAAGGAACGTTGAAAAGCCTTGCTCTCACTGTCCGAAAGGACAAACAGACCGGCTGTCATACTTGATTTTATTGCCGGCACCATTCGCTCTAATCCCAATTTATAGTCTTCCGCACTCATTTTTTGCCGTGCAATCCCCTCATAACTCTGTAACAGATCCAGTCGCTGCATTGGATTGAGATCAAGTTCCAATGTTTGGTCTAAAGTAGCTAAGGCTTGCTGCCACCTCCCCGTCTTTGCTTCAAAGCCAATCTGGGTCTTGAGATACTCAAACATTATGTTATAAGACTCACAAACATCACGGACGTTAGACAGTCTTTTATCAATTTCTTCCACATTGAATTCAATACCGGGATGAAGGCTCGAAATTTGTATAACAGTTAGCAATGTCTTTACATATTCGAGATGCGTAGAACCATAAGTATCCTCAATATGTCCGAGTTGATCAAACAGAATATAGATGGCCTTATCAATATACCCCATCTTCGTCAGATTCTTAGAGTACTCACGGTTTAGGGACATCATCCGAAGGTCATATGGCTCAAGATTTGCGTAGTAATCCAAGGCATCAAGAAACAATCTGTCAGCCTCCTCGATATCAAAAACCGAAGCCATGAATACAGCCAATTCCGTAGCCACCATTCCTTTGGCAACGGCAGGACAGTTGAATACCAGAGAGTATTCCTGCGCCTTTTCAATAGCGGCCCTCTGCAGGAACTTGTTATGTTCAAGAACCCGCGCCTTACGGCAAAAATGCCTGATTTTCCTATCGGCATACAAAGTGCCGGAATCTAAATACTTTTCCGCTTCATTGTAATAATACAATGCTGTTACCGGGTCGGTAAAACTATAAACATAACCAAGATTATCATTCCATGTAAAATTTTCGAAAGGTGTCAACTTGTGATTCTTCTCAGCCATAAATATATCCACAGCCGCCTGGGTACGGCCAATTTCACCTAAGGCATAGCCCTTGTTTAAAAGAGCAGTCGATTTCGACTTTAAATCCATTAAGTGAGAGATGGCAATGTCATAATGTTCGATAGCCTCAGGATATCTACCAAGGTTTGATAGAGCAAGTCCCCAAAAGTTATGAAGAATACCCAGCTGATTCTCTTTCACACAACCCTTGTAGCGTATACATGCCTCCTCTAAATCCACATATCGCGAGTCTTCGAAATATTGGTCTAATAGGCGCATAACCCTTGGGCTCAGATCTATATTCGAGTTTACAGCAATCAAAGAATCAATCTGAGCCTTGTTATCTTTTGCATTGAAGGGGATGACCATTTCCTGAAAGGTGGCATAGTCCAAAGTATAATCTACTGCAGACGGCCTTTCATAGATTAACTGGCCACGCGCACCCACCTTAAAGTGATCAAAGGGTACTTTCCACAGTTCGCAAACCAAATCAAGAATATCTTTCCTCCCAGCGTCAACACACCGTTGAAAGAAACTCCGGTTTAAGAGTCCGTTCAGCATCGAGAGCATGCCATCCCCGTCTCTATATGTCGTAAGTAGCTTACGGTATGTTTCTAAAGAACAATCCATCGGTACATCATCCAAGAATTTCCCCACGAAATCTCCTTCAGAGTTTCTAAAATCATATTCCGTTGAATTGCCCCAGCTCCATTTAATATCTGAAAACCAATTATTTTTATCCTTTTTCTTTTTAAACTGTCCTTTGGCTTCCAGAGAGAAGAAAGAAGAAAAGATTACTGTATAGTGGGATAGAAAAGCAAGTGGATCAGGGGGCAGGTAAGTCTGGGAGAAATTTTCACATAACCTGTATGCCTTCTTATACTCATGCGCAAGGAACTCATAGTAAGCAATCGAATAGACAGTATTAATGAAATGGCTGACCGTATCGCGTCGCACCACTTTATCCGGAAATCCCTTGATCCTGCCCTCAATATGCTTTCGGTTCTGCTTATTGAGCTTAAATTCCGGCTGAAGAAAATCGACCATCTCAATAATCAGGCTATCTCGATGAGACAAAACCACCTCCTCAGGCACTCTTGTAGGAATATTCATGCCATGCCCGATGCCGTGAAATCCCATCAAGAACTCCACAGCCACCACAATCACCAAACCCAGCCAACAAATCCGCTTACTCATTCCCTTATATTCAGAAAATTCCCAACAATACCCACTCCCCCCCGCTAAATTACCAAAATATATTCAATCCCCAATAACCTAATTCCTAATTCACTCTCTGCCCATCTTTATACTCATATCCCCCACCTATTCACGAAGAGATGATTTTATTTCCTTAAAATATGATCTCGACAGAAACGAGTAATAGTCTTAAGTAACCGATAAATACCTTCTAATCCGCACCCCAATAGGACAAAACCTGTTATGCCTATCAATATCCAAGAAAATATCCACCAAAATCCCCCTTTATACTCTAAGACTGCCAAAAACCTACCAATTTCATCGCTCTCCGGAGTTGAAGATACTCTATTATAGACCATAATTGTTTTATGACTTACACTTCTAAGAGTCATGGTGTTCATACCCAATTGTTCAATAACTTGCCTAGAATTACCACTGAACTCTGTCCCAATATTTTGATAATAGAAATTAATAGTATCATTCTTTAAAACCCATGTTCCATTTCTTCCATAAACGAGTGAATCGTTAAAATAAACGCCCATGGAATATTTATCATTGGCACCTATGGTATACCTTACTTTGTTTTTACCACCATAAGTATCTGATTCCCAAACTCCCTTTACTGATGTTACTCTAATTCCAAGCTTTTCACAAGACACAAAAGCCAGAGAGAGAAACAATAATATCAAAATATAATGTGGTTTCATTTTTGGTTCAATAAGAATAATAAAAAAACGGTTCTATCAGTTAAATATTACTTTTTATCCAAACAGTTGATTACAATAGAGAGAATCTAAAAATATCCATCTTAACATTATGTGATACTAGGCGTTAATCAACGTAGCCTATACCTTTACATCGGCTACATAATAATTTCTCATATGGCATGATATTCATCCTTTCATCGATATCAAAGAATGTATCAATTCTAATTTCACCCGCACCCTGACAATAGGGACAAGGGTCGCAGTGCGCCAGCTCTGCATCTAAAAGGTGTTGGGATATGGACGGAATGTGACTGAATAAATAACTTGAAACACTGTGATGCAACCTGTCATGTTGTTGCTCACCTTGTCTCAATTCACGTCTTAGTTTTAATGATTCTTCTAACATATCGGTATAATATTGAGTGGCTGTATAACTAAACTTTTTACCATATCCATGACAATAGGTGCAATATTTTCTATCTGAATAAGCTTTCGGCCCTTTCATATATCCTTTTCCATTACATTCGGGGCATAAAGTCCCTTGTTGAGTCCTATATGCATGAGAGATTGGTGGATTGTTAGCATTCAATGATTTATATTTCAATTTTTTATTGGCATCATCTATTTTTGATACTCCTGAATATATAAGTTTGTATATGACCCATAGAGTTACCCCGACTAATATAACCAACCATAATGGAACGGATGTGTCATTTTCCCGCAAAGAGTAATCCCTACCGAAATCTTGAGGCGAGGCTACCAATTCAATGGTACTAGTTATTATTATGATCAGAAACAATAAGGGCAAGTGCATTCGATACTTCAATGTCTCTCATCCTCCGTTGAAACGGCTTTGTTATTGGTACATAAAAAAAGGTGTGAGGAATGTATCTTGCTTTATCCGGTCTCAGGTCTTGGTCTACCTACTGCATGGATAAAGCAATAGCCCCACACCGATTGAGCTATATAGACTGTCATTGCCGACAGGGTATACGCTACCGATGCAGGTGCCATTGCCAATCTCATCTTCATGCAGTTATCAGACGACCAAGTTTGAGAACCGAAGATAAAATTTCAATAACACCTTTTTATTAAGTTGCTGATCCGTCTTGCCGTCTCTACGGCGCTGGATCCAGCTACAAAGTTAAGAAAAAATGTTATTGGGGAGACCATGCCTTAACAAAAAATTTATTCTTTCTGCTGAAAGGCTCTAAATTGTCCCTTACCCGGAGACCCGCCCCTTCTCCCCTAAGGAGGGATATAGGACTCTATAAGGTACTTCTTGCTCCTGTTCATAGTCTTTTTTTGAATTGCTTCTACCTCCATATACCCATACCTCAGAAAAGGTAAACAAAAAAAAAATTGCCCTTAGATAAAAAAGTGTGTTACGGGACCTCTTATTTCACCTGAGACGGTTACTGGTCACGTCCTCTTACGGTTGACAGTAAGAGCCTCAGAGGAATTTGCAAAGTGTTAAAATTTGAAAAAGATTTGGAAGGGGTGTGATAAAGTATTAATTTTGCGGCCTCAATTATTTCTGGGACAGATGAAAAGAGTTTATCGCTACATATTACCGATTAGTGCGTGTCAGGGCTCATGGGGCTTTGATGCCTTTAATCGTGCGATGATACCGTCTGGCACTACATGTCACATTGGAACGCGTGGCCGACTTGTCTGTTTCAGTCCCCCAACTGAATTTACATAGTCCTTTTTTGGACTCGTATGATATATAGACTGTCGGAAAGTTCCTTGCCAAAGCTTTCCGGCAGTCTTTTTTTAGGTCCCTGGGGTCTTAAACCCCGTCTCAATGTTGATGAGACGGGACCGTAATCAGATGTCTACATTGGTTTTCTACCTTCTCCACCATGATTAGCTGTGGACATCATTTTTACAATAGCGCTTAGCGTATATCTAAAATCTAAAAACAATGCTACATTTTAAAAAGTACAGCTCCATAAAAAATGCTATCACCCGTGACTTCATGGAGCGGGTCAGGGAGGAGTTGCCCTCTGATCTGGAATGGGTGGTGCAGGAGAAGGTACATGGTTCCAATACCAGCTTTCTCTGCGATGGTACTGATGTGAAGTTCGCCAAGCGGACTTCCATCCTTTCCGATGACGAAAAGTTCTATGACTTCCAGTCTCTCTTAGAGGCTTATAAGCCAAGGGTACTTTCTCTTTTCAATCGGGTGAAGGGCTTGCATCCGGACGTTGAAGCTATCTCCGTTTTCGGGGAGATGTTTGGCGGTCGGTATGCTCACGAGGGTGTGCCGGCTGAAAAGGGAACTATCCTGATTCAGAAGGGTGTATATTATACTCCAGGCCACGAGTTCTACGGTTTCGATATCTTTGTGCTCGATGGGGAGAAGGGTAGGTATCTACCGGTGGATGAGGTCAATGAGATATTTGAAGCTGAGGGTTTCTTCTATGCCAAGACTCTCTTCAAGGGTTCGCTGGAGGAGTGCCTGAAGTATCCAAATGCTTTCCAAAGCCGGATCTCTCAATGGCTGGGACTCCCGGAGATCGAGGATAACATCTGCGAAGGGGTGGTAATTCGTCCGGTAGAGCCTCAATATCTCCGCACCGGTTCCAGAGTTCTGATCAAGAACAAGAATGCCCGCTTTGCCGAGAAGAAGAGCATCAAGAAGCGCAACAAGGTTTTCACTGAGCCAATTCCGTTTAGCGATGAGCTGAAAGCCCTGCTTCCGGAGGTGGAGGCATATGTGACTAAAAATAGGCTTAACAATGTTGTGAGTCATATCGGAGAGGTCTCTTTTCCCAAAGATTTCGGGAAGGTCATGGGTCTCTTTTCCAAGGATATCCTGGATGATTTCCTGAAGGAACATGGTGGAAAGTATTCAGCTCTGGACAAGTGCGAGCAGAAGACTCTCAACCGCGAGATCAACAAGTCAGCAACTGACTTCGTAAAGGCCACTTTCATGCACCAAGCCTATATCCTCGACTAATGGATTCGGAGAGCTGAGTTGAAAAATGGAAAATTGAAGTGAGACTAACCCCCGACAGTGGAAAACCCTTTCAGGCTTTCCTTGTCGGGGGTTTATCAATTAAAAAATTGGGATTAACCGATCAAAATTCCTGATTTACGTATTTCTTCAACCAGAGATATGGCCGTGTCCAATACCGAATTTGCAGGCGGTATGGATTTATAAGCCAATGCTGATAATTCCCGTTCATATAGGGATGCCAACCCATTCTTCCAGATCTCATTAAGAGAGGTGAATAATGGGGAATCCTGAATTTGTTTCTCTGTCCAACCCGCTGGGTTCTCAAACATTGCTCTATCGTGAGAAAGAAGAGAATCAAGATCATCCAAAAACTCTTTAGAATGTAAGTATCCGACACATTCTGCATCTGCCATTAAGAAATACAGATCGTAAAAATGCCGAATCTTCTTTGCCATTTCGTTCTTGTAATCATTTGCTAAAGAGAAGCGAATCAAGGAGGCCATCTTTTCTGTGGCTGTCCTCTTTTTATCCAGAACATTCATCTGGAACTCTTCAAGTTCAAATTCTGTTATCAGGTTTTCTCGCCCCGTGGCTTTTAGAAATACTGTGATGAAGTTGCCAATGCTGCATTTTACAAATGGGAAAGGATTGGCAAACGAATTAATTTCAAGCATTATCTGGCCAGTCCTGACAGGAAATCCTTCAATTCCTAAGCTAAGTTCCGCCAGTTGAGGATATCCATAGATTGCCTTATAATAGCTGGATCCTTTACTGGTTACTCCAGGCGTCGGAATCTCCTCTAATCCTAAGGTCGCAGATTTGGCCAACCGCTTTATCAAAGTTTTCCTTTGGTTTCCGTTCAACGAATCAGCATTCAAAATGGCAATATCAATATCTTCTGAAAATCTGGCCCCGATTAAATGAGCTTTCGACAAACTGGTTCCACCTTTAAATATGGCTCTGCCCTCCGGATCTGACTGGGACATTAATCGCAAAGTACGTGTAATCCAATAATCTTTCTCCACGAATATCGGATTTATATGCAAATACTGAGAGGTGGCCAATATTGCATCTGCGAAAAGCTTTCTATCAGTATGAAGGTTCATGGATTCTCCAATTTAGTTTATTTGGTAACACGGACTCGGAAATAGGCAGATAGTATTTTGATACACCATTCAAAGATGTTCTTAATGATTGCGTTAAAGAGTAAGGACAAGCTAAGTACTCGACGATAGCGCCCAAGAGGGCTCTAACAAAGGGAGTATATTTCAAGGCATACTCTACAAGTTTCCGCTGTTTGCTACGGTTTAATTCAGACACTATGGAGATAATCCTCTTGCAGGCTTCATCGGGAGTTGTCGCCGGGATGTCCTTAATAAAGCGTATACAATCCAAGAGACATAACAGATCAACATCACTTTCGGCTATCGGATTTGCCTGAAGCACAAAAGAAATGGTGATTAATCCCCTTTTCAAGGGACGGTGATACCGATTGGTTCCAATCCGGATTTCTGATAAAATCTGAGTTGTCAGAGAAAATTGAGAAAAGGCAGCCCCTCCGGTAAGATAACCTATTCTCTTACCATCTTTGATCAGGAATTCTTTGGCTATTTGCGCTGGGGAAGGATTCAGAACTCCGAATATGGTCTTGCGGGGTTTGAAATACTTACCATTAGAGAGTTTTGAAATTTCACCTCTCTCGGCCATGCGCTGCAATGCCCTCGCAGCGGCCTCCCGTTGACTCACCCCACAAGCGAGATCCGCGGCCACGAAGACAAAGTCATCAGGGAAACCCGAGACAAGCTGTTTTATTTTCTTTGCTGTAGTCATCGCCTTTAAATTTTATGTGTCTGGAAGTATATGCCTCTGCAAAAATAACAATTTTGTCGGATTTTTTACGTAAAAAATCCGACAAAATCAATTCAAACTTAGATTTCTTCTTCTCAGAACATCTTACTATATCTGTATGTAGCAATAGATTATACCAATTTCATCGGTTATTTCCACCATTTGATGGCGAGGAGGCGGGTCAGGAAGATCAGGCCGCGGAAGGTCAGCTCGATGCACATGGCGATCCAGACTCCGGGTAAGCCCATCTCTGCGGCGAGCCACCATGCTAAGGGTACCCTCACAAGCCAGATGCTGCCGAAGTTCATTACGGCGGGCCATTTAGTGTGGCCTACGCCTACAAAGGCTCCGTAGGCCACTATCGAGGCGGCGAACATCGGTTCGGCCCATGCTTCAATGCGCAGGACTTCAGCTCCAAGGGTGCTGATCGCCTTTACGGGGGTGATGAGTTCCATAATATCCCAGGCGAATACGTACATCAGCAGTCCCATGACGCTCATGATCACCATGCCCAACCCTACGGCCATGTACCCGAATTGCTTGACCAATTGAGGGCGGTCCGCACCGTGGCTTTGGCCTGTCAAGGCCGTTGCGGCATCCCCTATACCGTAGCCGGGCATATAGCATAGGCTCTCGGCCGTAACGGCGAAGGCGTTGGCCGCGATCGCTACCACCCCCAACGGGGCTACGATCATAGTGATGGCGATCTGGGCACCACAGATTACGGCGTGCTCTACGGTCATCGGCACCGAGATACTTACCGCCTTGCGCGTTACATCCTTGCTCAGTTTCCACGAGCCGGGATGCCCGGTCAGGCGTGTCTCGGACTGCTTTTTCCATGCATACCAGAGCATCAAGCCGGCGCTGACGGCTTCGGCGCCGACTGTGCCTAACGCGGCTCCCAAAACTCCCAATCCGGCTCCGGGAATAGTCAAGGTCAGGCCGCCGATATGATAGGTATCGGTCGGGAAAATTAGCAGGAAGTTGAAAAGACAATCCAACACGCACATCATTCCGCTCAGTATACTCGGCACTTTCATATTACCGGAGCACCTCAACATCCCGCCGGCTAAGTAGTTGATGGTCAATAACGGCAAGGCTGCTACAAAGACAAAAAAGTAGAGGGAGGCCGCTCCCTGGATCTCTTTCTCCCCTCCTAACCATGCCGGAAGGTAAGGTGAGATAAGGATACCGATCAGGGTAACGACTCCGCTGAAGATCAGACTGGCCGTGATACCTTGACGGAACATAGCGCGTGCACCCTCTGCGTCTCCGGCTCCTACCCTATGGGAGAGCTGAACGGAGTAACCTGAGGTCATGGCCGAGCAAATTCCCCAAAACAACCAGAGGCAGGTGGAGACAAGCCCGATCGCGGCTGAGTCATCGGCTCCGAGACGACCTACCATCGAGGCGTCTATATATTGCATGGCGATACTCGATAACTGAGCGAGCATCGCCGGAAAAGATAGGGATATAGTGAGGGCAAGCCGTTGACGCCACGCCAACGGCTTACCTTCCCGTATGAGTTTTATATCTGTAGTCAATTTATATTCTAAAATCCCGTCTCATAAAATTTTACCAGACGGTCATTAAGTACAACAATCGACCCTCAGGATTTGCCTTGCCACCCTGCTATCTTAACAGTTCCGCAAGCACTGTATCCCTATAGCTTTGCCCGATGGCGAGCTCCATCCTTCCTATAGTTATGTCCTTATTGTCGAAGGAATCTATCTTCTCTTTGTTGACTATATAAGATTTACCGATGCGCAAAAAGCGACCCGTGGGGAGGAGATCCTCCATCCCCTTGACTGTCATCCTCGTAATCACCCTCCTTTGAGGCAGATGGATGATCACATAATCCTTCAGTCCCTCGACATAGAGGATCTCATCTAATTTTATCCTCACATATTTCCGATCCGACTTGACAATAATGAATTCCAACTCCCTCTCCGGCTCACTCCTATCAGCGGAGCGGAGAAGTCCTTTATAGGTCAATGCGCGATCTACTCCCCTGTCGAACCTCTCTTTTCTGATCGGTTTTACAAGATAATCTATCGCCTCCACCTCGTAGCTTTCAAGTGCATACTCCGAGTAGGCGGTTGTGAAGATCACCATAGTATCCTCAGGCAATCCTCTTGCGAACTCAATTCCATTCGTCCCCGGCATCTCGATATCTAAGAATATCAGGTCCGCCTTATTCTCTTTGAGCCATTCTTGGGCAGACACGGCACTATCGAATACCCCTTTCAGAGAAAGGTCCGGATGGGATTCCACCAATCTTCTCATACCTTTGCGGGCGATCGGCTCATCATCTACTATTATACAATCCATCGTAAGTTCTGTCTATCTGTTTTCTTGTCTAACGGAATACGCAGCTCCACTTCGTAATACCTACCGTCATCATCGATGTTCATTCTCGCATTGCCGTCATAAATCAGCTGGAGACGCCGCCGGACGTTCACCAATCCTATTCCATGATGAGACTGCCGGCTTACGGTTTCCAAATTATATGGATTGCGACATCGGAATATAACCCATCTATCTTCTAACGCAAACTCAACCAATAGATTATTCTCATCTTTGAGTCCATACGAATATTTGACTGCGTTCTCGATCACGGGTAGAAAAATCAGGGCCGGCACCAAAGCATTGCCGGCGCTCTCTTCCATTTCGATATGATAACGGAATTCGTCTCGCCGTGATTGCTCCAGGGCTAAGTAACAGTTCAGGAACCCGACTTCCTCACTCAACTCTATCCATTCCCTATGGCTATTGAGGAACTGATAACGTAGCAGATCAGTCAGATCACTGAGTAATTCCTCGGCCAACAAGGGTTCATCGTAGGTGCTTATCTCGATATTATTCAGTACGTTGAAAAGGAAATGAGGATTGATCTGCTTGCGGAGGAAGAGATACTCCTCCCGTATTGTCTCTGCGCGTAAAACGGTGATATGGCGTTGCACCCGGATCCAATCCTGAAGGAAAAGCAGCGCGTTTAACCCTGCTATATACAGAGCAATCCCTATTATTCCGGCTGCCACGGCGGCTATCTCAACTGTCTTCCCTATCACTCCCCTATCGATTGCCCGCCCGCCAAGCGATCCCACGAAGGCGATCAACATTGGAGAAAGGAAGAGCAGGACCATAACAGCTATCGCTCGGATTAAACTTTGGTAATCCCCTGACTTTGCATACCGGCGGTATAGCAGTATGTCTGTAACCGCCATAATTCCCAGATAGAGGAACAACAATCCGGAGGCAAGCAGGCTTCCCATGAAATCGGATACATACTCGTAGCTATAAGCGATATAGGAGACGGTAACTAATGCCAAGAAGAACAATAGGTATCTTAACACTCGGAAACGTGAACCTACCAATAACGAGGTCAGACCTGAGAACAAGGATGGATCATATTTACGGTCAGTTACCCGGGGTGGAGAAGGGAGGTCCGCGAGCTGTGTGCGCAGATACTCAGCCAGTTCTTCTATATGGTCTGACGCCATAGCCGGACTATGGCGGATAACGTCCGAGATTCCTTTCAGCCGGGAAAAGATAAGCTGCGGCTGAAGGCTATCCCGGACTTTGCGCATATAGAGGGAAAGCTGATCTGTTATCGTCCGCTCGCTTTCCAAATCCTCTTTCCATCTGTCGTATAGATCCGGCAAGGATAGACAGGTCATCAGAGGTACCCAAAAGATAACGTTGCTTAGGACATCAGCAGCTTGCCAACCCATCGTCCAACCTTCCAATCGGCCCGGTAAGTGCAGGGCTCCGCGCAGATACATTTCGATAATGGAAACGAGGAGAGCCACCATGGCTATAAGACCCGAAGACCACACCAGATACACCGTAAACTTTCCCCGATAAAGGAATTTAGGGATCAAGTATCTGTTATTCAGGATAACAGCGACACAGAAATATATTACCGAGGATGGGATGAACATAATCCATGCCTGACCGAGGGGTCGCCCCTCGGCCACGAGCATCTGCATCGTCTCCAGACCGGGCGATATAGCCAGCAACAGGAGGGGCAGGATCACATAGTTCAATATCCTCTTCATCTTCTACAACTTCACCGCTATCCCTCCCATATATGCTTGCATGTTGCTCAGAGAGAGGAGACGGTTCATCAGATAATTACCGATAACCGTGGCATCCCGGTTTTGGATAGCGTTCTTAAGACAAGCAGCCGAGACTCCCCCGCTCATCATTATATCGAACAATGATGGATTATATTCCGGATAAGCGGCAAGCTTGAAATCCTTCCCTATTTTTGCCATCTCAGCCACGTAGGCTATCGCCTCTTCCAATCCCCCAAGCTGGTCTACAAGTCCTATCTTCACGGCCATCTGACCATCCCATACGCGGCCATCGGCGATACGGCGTACACGTTCTTCCGGCATATGACGTCCCTCAGATACGCGCTTCACAAATTGGTCGTACCCGCGTTCTACCGCTGCTTGCAGTACACGATGCTGGCTCTCCTCAAGGGGCTCGAACAGGTTCGGGAAGACAGCCTCAGGATTCGTTGCTACCATATCTACATTCACCCCAAGCTTTTGAACCGTGCCTTCTATACAAGGGAACCTCCCATAGATACCAATTGACCCGGTTAAGGTCATGGGATCGGAGAAGATGCGGTCTGCCTTGGCCGAAATCCAATACCCTCCGGAGGCGGCGTAATCACCCATAGATACTACTACCGGCTTACCCTTGGCCTGGAAATGATCTAACGCCTCCCCGATCTGCGCGCTGCCGTAAACCGAACCGCCGGGGGAGTTGACACGCAATACCAGAGCTTTTACTTTGGTATCCTCAGCTAATTTATCGATTATAGGAACGATTTTATTGTAGTCTATCTCGCTTTCGTTACCATCTTCGATATTCCCTACGGCATACAAGACCGCGATCCGGTTGTCGGCATCGTAATCCTTGTCGGCGGGTTTGACTTTCTTCAATAGAGTCTGAGAGTCTACTAAATTCAAATCCTCCACTTCGCACCGAGAGGCTATGGCCAGCTTCCTCTTCATTTCTCGATCGTAAATAAGAGCATCGACCAACCCGTATTTCCGTGCCAACGTGGCCGCAGCAAAGGAAATGTTATCTCGGTTGATCAGAGTATCTATCAATCGGGGGGTCAAGTCTTTCCTTTCCTTACATAGATTAGCCTGAAGATAGCCCCACATATTAGTGATCATCGTATCGAGCTGAGCCCGTGCCGGTTCGCTCATCCCCTCCCGAGTGAATGGTTCCACGGCTGATTTATAGGTGCCGACTTTGGCAATCTGCATCTTGATCCCTACCTTATCGAGCAGGTCCTTGAAATAGAAATTCTGCATCGCCAGTCCTCTCATGGCGAAGGAGCCTTCTGGATTGAGGAATATGCTGTCTGCTACCGAAGCCACGTAGTAACTTCCTTGACTGTAATCATCAGCATAGGCATAGATTTTCTTCTGGCCCTTGGTTTCTTTCTTGAATTTCAGAAGGTCATTGCGCAGGGCATCAAGAGTGGCCGGACCTGCTACCAAGGATCCGCATTTCAAGTAAACAGCGGCGATATCCTTGTTTATCGCTGCCTCTTTGAGCGAGGCCGAGAGATCCCGCAAGGTCTGGGGTGCTTCCAGATTACCGCTCATCAACATGGATAGACTTGGAGAAAACGGCTTTTCACATTCTGAGATATCCCCTTCAAGTTTGATGGAGAGGATACTCCCTTTTTTGACCTCTGTTTTCTCCTTGTTTGAACTACCGGCAAAATGGGAAACCATCCCTCCGATTACCGCAACAATTATACCCCCTGCGATCACTAACGCGACCATAGTCCCCGTAAAAGAGGAGAGAGTCTGAAAAAAGAATCGTTTAAACATTGCTTTATGATTTATTGGAACACTTGCAAAGTTACCGATTCTACCTCTTCCCTCCCCCACTTATGAGACCAACCCTACCCAAACATCGACCAAACCTCCTCTTATTTGACAGCTACCATTAAAGGCATAGCTACATTAATCCTCCGGGATCATCACCGCCGGATATTGGCCGATGATATCCAAGGCTTCTTGAATGGGAGTCCGATAATCTATCAGTCCCTTATTGCAGCTAAGATATTCTGCTGACTCAGGATAATTGAGCATACGGTTGAGCATCTCCACTTTGGCATCAATCATGGCCTCACGAATAACCTTTGCATCCTTACTCGGCTTTCCTACCAACCGATGCATCTTGTAGGCACAGCGAGGCACAAGCCTAATGTTGACACCTCGGATAACCCTGCTTACGAACACTCTCTTTCCGACAAGCGAAGCCACCTCCTCGGCATGACGTATCGGCTTCTTTCCGATCCATGACCGCTCCAAACGGAGGCTGTCATTGGCCGTCACACCTCCAGTAAACACCGAGGTCGGAATGAAGCCCTCATCGGCATCGTTTCCAAGCCGGAAATGAATACCATCGAAATTGCGTCTGTCCGCCGTCTCTCGGAGCCGGGTAAACTGAAGAATGACCATCTGAGTGATATCCAAATCATTCCCCCATCCTACCGTCTCCACAAGTTCAAGCAAACGCCTATCCGACACCGTATATGGATTGAACGCCAACCGTCTTCGCCCAAGAATTCCCCGTAACCGCTGAAGACTATACTCAGCATCATCCCGAGGAGCCACCATCATACCCGAAAAATTTAGAGTTCCTGTGAATTGTCAACATAATTATATGTCTATGCCCCCACACCCCATCCCTTACCCACTTCCCACCCATTCCATGACAAAGATAACATTATTTCACCACAATCCAAAATCCCTAAGACAGATCCCTCTTTTATACCTGAGGAGCTGATTTCTGTTTAGAACATATATTTATATTTTGGGAAATATCGCTTTAATCATATAAAGTTGTTACCTTTGTAGAAACCAATTAAATAATAACGAAAGGGCTTGAGAGATGATAATACTTATTTTAATTTGGGCAATCGCCATTGGAATCGGGTTAATTATTGAGGCCATCTTTGGTGTTTCTCCTGTTACTGGAACCCTATGGGGATTTGGAATTGAGCTAATGCTGTTCCTCTCGATAGCTGCTATCTTTTATTTTACCACGTGGGGCCAACTCCGGTTGAGGGCTAATCATATTGCGGAATTAAGAAAAAAGCGCCTATTGAAGGAGAATTTGGAGACTTGGAATCGTGAGAACCGGAAATTTATAAAAAAAATGGATAAAGAGACGGAACGAGAGATTGAAAAAAAATACGGACCCAATCCTCCCCAGGATAAGGAAATGGAGACGGCCGTAGCTATAACAACTGCTATCCAGGGTTATAATCAGGGAATGTAAAAATCACTGACTTAGAATCGTTTGAATTATGAAAAACTATATCATTTTCTATTCCGTTGTCGCTGCTATATATGGAATATGGGTGGTCATATTGCAACATTTATATCCCGAGCGTATAGTGCAGAACTTACTTTACTCCATTTGCGGCACCTTAGCAACTTTGTTGCTAATAGTGATTATCATGGGAATCTCCTGGCGTGTACAAAATGGTGTCGATGTCTGGGCGACTTTGATCTCTGATGAAAACCTGGTGAAGGAGAAGATGCTCATAGCCATGAGGTACCGGACTACCCAGGAAGCTATGGATGAGCTAAGCGTATATTTCAGGAACTATCCCCAATGGCCTTTAGAAGAATGGGAGGTATTCCGCGCCTGGTACAAGTATACGATCGACAAGGCTCTGAAATTTCCACAGTACCCCCATCTCCGATGGGATAGAATGGATGAGACCTATACTACCAAATTTGATGGATACTATGACCCTGAAGCCCCGGACTGGGAATTGTACGCTGATCCCTCGAAGTATGACGTGCTGGAGGATAAGGCCTCCGATGGGTGCGAACCAGACTACCCAGTGGAGGAGTATGATGATTATGATTCAGATGATTATGACGATGAGGAAAATTACGATGACGACGATGATAACGATTATGAGGATGATTATGATGATGAGGACGATGATGATGATGATGACGAATACGATGATGCCGATGACGATGAAGACGAGGATTATGATGATGACGAGACCAATTATAGGTCTCGGAGGAAAAGAAGACTCCGTAAAGCTGCTGAAGAGGGGTTTTATACCGGGATAGGCCTCGGAGCCGGATTATCATTAGGAGATCCTCCCACTTTATAATGTCCTTCCATTCTACGATACAAGGGGATAACTTTGCTGAAAATAAGTTATCCCCTTTATTATGTCTAATTTAAGCATTTATTATGTTTAAATTGAGGATCGAAAATCTGGTTGCCATCTTTGAGAAATATGATTACAACGTACCGAAAGTCAATGAGCAGGTCTTGAACCGCTACATAAGAATATTTTGAAAGACTTGTCGGAAGCTGTTTCTTCACTGAAAGAAAAAAGTACCTACCAAACTTACAATGAAGCAGAAGTAGGCAATGCGCAGGGATTAGATAGAGCCGGAAACGGGCCTTAGCGGCAATGTAATCGTGCCAAGCTATGACTGTGTCACAAGCCACACCGGCCGACGCACCGGCATCACGAATATATACCTGGGCCACAAATACATCATCCTCCAGATGATGCACGTCAGCGGCCACAAGACGCAAAAGACCTTCATGGACTACATCAAGCTATCCTCCGACGAGATAGCCGATGAAATTGCCTCCATGTCGAAGAAAGAGAACGATATGTGGTAGGCTGTAACATACTCCCCAAATATGGTCAAGTGACCGATATTTTGGAGTGATACTAATCAGGACGCTGTTTATCTATGCATTTGTCTATTCCGAAAAAGTGGTCAATTGTCCATATTATCGGAGTAAGTGCTCTTAATGTGCTTATTAATAGAGGTTAATTCAAAATATTTTCGTAACTTTGCATCTAAAATTATTCTTAAACAGATAACCAGCTTGGATTGATTACATGGCAACTGAAGTATATTACCTTATACAAGATGCAATTTTTAATTGCATTCATAATTTTTTCAAACAAAGACCCGAGTTGTCTTATTTGATAAAAAAATAAAAGAGAATAAACAATATACTCTTTTATTTGCCGATAATGAGGACGATGTTGAAAGAGGACGAGGTGTTGGCTTAATTCAAATATTCTTTAATGCGGGCAAAACTAGTCTTACCATTCAAGGAGTAGCCAATTATAATTCTATAGCTGCAGAGTGCAAATCTAAAATTATTGATGAATGCACAATTCTTGATATTAAGAATCACAACAAGTCAATAGTCTATCACAACATAACTCCAGACAAATTCAATGAACTGATTGATTATTTATCTACGGAGGAGCATCTTGTTCTGACTCAGAATGGATCGGGGGGCGTTGTTGTTATTAGATAATCAGTTCTAGGACCATTCGATTCTTATGTAGGAATAACGTATTTTCAGAATGGCACTGTACAAATACAAGGATGTATTTCGTCTTTATTAATTGAGATAAATACAATTGCATTGGAGCTATTTTGCGATAGTACTCTGTCTAATGGAGAAGCTTTTATGAAAGTATTGGAGGCTTCCCCTCATAAAATCATATCGGATAATTTAGATGATCATTTCCCGGATAGGAGCCATTTTTCAGGGACTCCATTCGAAGCTATGATTCTTACTTCTTTGCATTTAGTAAATTCATCAATAGAAGTTGGGGATTATGGATGTGTTCCTTTTGGTATTTTAAAAACACTGGAAGGTATTATTGGCATTCGCCTGCATGTGTCGTCGCCATTTGGGACAAAGGAACCAATTGGAAATCGTTTTGTAGAGAATCCGATAGGAAGCGGTACATATGCATTAAAGGCCCTTGCCGTTACTAATATTCCAGGAGGCACATCAT
>CAZKJP010000040.1:0-22709 GCA_964553075.1 uncultured Sangeribacter sp.
GGAATCGGGTAAGGGACTTATACGATTAATTCTGTCTTAAATGAAAGAGCCGTGGAGAACTCGCCGCTTCGCTGGGCGAGCACAGGACCCAGACGCGCGGAATTGGACCCAGCTAAGCGGAATCGGGAGGAGGGGAGAATTTTTTATTGAACCTTTTATGGGATGGTTTGTTTAGGGTTTTAGTGGTAATCTTTAATAATTTTGGTTAAAGAGGGAGAAAAGGAGGAATGGAAAGAGGAGTTTTTTTAAGATTCCTTATTGAAAAGTTAGGAAATAATTACTAACTTTGCAGACGTTTAACTATAAACTAACGTTTGATTCCATATTCTCAGGTAGTTACCCTTCGGGGTTGCTCTTAAGTCCTGACAAAAAATTAGAGAGATTCATAGAACGCCAAAGCGGGAACCTGTCGTAAGACAGCTCCAAAACAGAAAAATAAAACAATTATAATAACTCAAATCTCACGAGATGAAAAGAAAACTACTCAACGGCTTGTTGCTCGCCACTGCTCTTGTCGGTGTCGGCACCTTCCAGTCCTGTAAGGATTACGAGGCCGACTTCCAGAATGAGTGGAAGCAGCAAAATTACACCCTTGAGGAGGAGATAAACCTTCTCAAGAACCGTGTTGACGAACTGCAGCGCATTCAGCAGCAGTGTCAGCAGAAATGTGACGCTAAGTTCGAAGAGCTCTATCGTATGCTCGGTTACTGGAACTATCAGGACCGTGGTACTATCGAGCAGACTCTTAAGGATCTTATCAGCCGCATAACCAAATTGGAGAACGCTCAGCCCGGAGGTTCCGAGGGATGGACAGACGAGGAGCTCCGCGAATTGATGTACAAGATCATGATCGAGCGTGGATGGCTCGCCGGGGACAACGGTAAACCGGAATACATCGACATTCCGGCTCTCCGCGACAAGGTACTTACCTTGGGACGTGAAATTGCTTCCATGCAGGTTACTATCAATGACCTGAATAAGAATATCAATTACCTGCTCAATCTTAACATTGACGACCGCCTCAATAATATCGAAGCTTGGATCGCAGCTCATAAGGATTGCGATTGCAGCGCCCTGACTGAGGAGCAGATCCGCGCATTGATACAGGAAGAGGTAGGCAATGCTATCGATATCCTGAAGCAAGATATCTCAAATCAATTGGGTATTCTCAAAGCTTACGTTGATCAGCAGGATCAGGCACTCCAGAACCAGATTGATAACATCCAGACTACACTCAGTCAGCTGGAGATTCGTCTGACCAAGGCTGAGAGCGATGCTGCCAACGCACTCCTTCTTGCTGAGCAGAACAAGCAGAAGATCGAGGCTCTCGAATTGATCGTAAGCAGCCTTCAGGGTGCTGTAAGCGGTCTTGAGACCAAGGTTGAGAACCAGGCTGAAGAACTCCGCAAGATGGGTATCGACGTTGAGGAGCTGAAGAACGCTGTTCAGACACTCGACAGCGAGATTTCTGCTCTCGACACCCGTCTCACTGAGCTGGAGACCAAGTATGATGAATTGGAGACTCAGGTTGGTGCAAACACCGAGAGCATCGAGCAAATTAATGAAAAACTTAAAACATTTGCTTCCAAGACTGATCTTGAGAACCTGACCAAGCGCGTTGAGAAGAACGAAGCTGATATCTTGGCTCTTCAGGGTGATGTCAACAAACTCTTCGGTATTACTGACCGTCTGAACCGCATGATCACCGGTATCATCGTACAGGGCACCTATAACCCGATGTTCGGTAGCTTCTCTCTGCCGGTAGGCATCAAGAGCAATATCCTGATGAACTACTACGGTGAGTACAGCGGTGTAATGCCTCTGGTATTCCCCTCTGTAACTCCGACAACTGACCAGCCGATGCTCGAGCAGTATGAGGTAACTAACCTCGGCTCTCTGATCGACCCGATCACTCTGCAGAACGGTGAGATCTACATGGATGGCTACATGGGTAAGGTTTACATGACCATCAACCCGAGCAACGCTAAGCTCGATGGTGTGAGCCTCAACCTGGAATCTTCTGACGGTACTATCTCCCGCGTCGAACTTCAGAACGTACAGCGTTCATGGGAGCCGCTGACTTGGGGCTATTCCCGCGCTGAAAACGATGGCTTCTATGAGGCTGACGCAGTGCTGCCGCTGACCAAGGGTGCTATCAATAATACTAACGTTAAGCTTGACGAGAACCTTAAAGGGGCTGTTAAGGACATCTTGAAGGATCGTACCCGCGCAAATGTATTCAACCTCATGCAGGCTGTATATGGCCAGCTGAACCAGAACTTCCCGGCACTTGCTGTAATGAGCAACGCCACCGGTGAGGACGGTAAGCCCAGAAATATCGTATCCGGTTATGATATCGCGGCAGCAACCGTTCGTCCGTTGAGCTACAACACTTATCGCGGCCAGTCTATCGACGTTCACTTCCGTCATCACGGTCCTATCGGTGACGTTAAGGATTATCTCGACCGTCTGATCAAGAACGACAAGTATCACTTCTCAATCAATGATCAGGTTACTATCAACGGCGAAAGCCTGACCTTCCACTTCAATCTCCACAAGATCGATCTGAAGTACACAGACGATATGAAACTCCAGATCAACATAGGTGGTACTGAGATTGTAGGAGAAGATGGTGTAATCGGTCACGTAGCTGATCCGACTTGGGTAGAAGTTGATCCGGATAGCATGCAGGCATTCCTTGATCAAGTTAACCTCCAGTTCAATATCGAGGGTGGTTTCATCGATCAATGGAACGCTCAGATGGAGGCAAGCTTCAAGGAGAATGTACAGGAACTCTGCGACCTCGTTGCCGAGGAAGTATCTACCAAACTGAAAGAACTTGAAATCAGCATCAATGACCAGATCGATAAGATCCTCAATGATCTGAAGTCAGATATCGCCGGTAAGACTCAGGGTATCGTTAACAAGCTCAATAAGTTCCTTGACCTCTACAACAAGGCTATTGATAAGATCAACGACTTCATGGCCGATCCGAACCACTACCTCCAGGTAGCTATGGTTTACTACGCAGGCAACGGTGAGCTCCATCGTCTCTCTAACGATCCGAAAGACCCGACAATGCTTAAGCCCGCAAGCGGTAACGGTATCGAACTGATCGCAACCAGCTATTCAGCTGAAATCGTTGCTCCGGCCTATAAGAAGTTCGTAGCTATCTCTGATGGTTGGGATGCACAGGGTAATAAGCTGACTCCGGCTCAGATCCAGGAACTGAACAAGGATGCTAACGGCGTTCAGATCCTTGCCAAGACTATGACCGGCCGCGCTAAGCGCTTCGCCGTTCCGACCGGCAAGATGAAGAGTGGTTACACTTACCAGATTGTATACACAGCAGTAGACTACCACGGTTATACTTCCGTAGAACGCTACTACGTACGTATGAAATAATCTAAATCACCTTTTCCAACCTCATGCCGCTCCTTCAGCGGAGCGGTATGGGGCGAGAACCAAATAAAACAAGTAACAATAATGAAATTCAGCAAAATACTGATTTCCGCAGCTCTGCTCGGCAGTGCCCTTTGCGGATTTGCCCAGGAAGAGGTGACCGAATACACCTACAATCCCAATTGGTATATCCAGGGACAGTTCGGAACTCAATACACTCTGGGAGAAATCAAGACCGGCGATCTCATTGCTCCGAACGCACAGATCGCAGTAGGCTATCATTTCAACCCCTACATTGCTGCTCGCTTAGCTGTCAATGCTTGGCAGTCAAAAGCCGGTTCCAATGTTTACGGTTCTATTTACAGCCATGAATACAAATGGAAATGGAACTATGTAGCTCCGACCGTAGATGCAGTTGTAGACCTGACTAACGTTTTCGGTGGATACCGTCCGAACCGTCTGGTAGATGTTAACGCAATCGTTGGTTGCGGTGTAAACATCGGTTTCCACAACAAGGAAGCAAACCGCGCTCAGGCTGACTACCGCCATTATACCGGACAGGAACTGCTCGGCAATCTCTGGGACGGCACCAAGGCTCGTTTCGTTACTCAGTTCGGTGCTGACATCAACTTCAATATCTCAGAGAGCTGCGCAGTAGGTCTCGAGATCATGGCTAATGTTCTGCCCGATGGTTACAACTCCAAGAAAGCCGGTAACGCTGACTGGTATTTCAACGGCTTGGTAGGTTTCCGTTATACTTTCGGTCCTAAGTACACTAAGACAACCCGCATCATAGAAGCTCCGGCTCCGCAGGTTGTAGAGCGTATTATCGAAAAGGTAGTAGAAGTTCAGGCTCCCCCGGTAGTGGTTGAGGAGAAGAAGGCTGAGGTCCAGACCCTGCGTCGCGACATCTTCTTCAAGATCTCCAACACTAAGGTAGCCGCTGACCAGATGAACAAGGTAGCTGAAATCGCTAAGTTCATGAAGGAGAATCCGAATTCAACTGTAGTCATCACCGGTTATGCCGACAAGGGTACCGGCACAATGGCAATCAACCTTCGTCTTGCAGCACAGCGTGCAAAGACTGTAGGTGACTGTCTTGTAAACGACTATAAGATAGCACGCGATCGTATTACCATTAAGAGCATGGGTGAGGACGAGTTCCAGCCCTATGATGATCCGGTAGACAACCGCGTTGCAATTTGCGTTTGCCAGTAATTTTCAACATCTCAAGATAGAGTAGTATCCCTCCGGACTTCTGGATCCGGGGGGATTTTTTTGACTCCATCTCTTTAATTTTTAGAGAGGGGTCTAGGGTTTAGCAATAAGCACGCTCCGGTTGCGTTAAGAGGTTAGGATAAATTTTGTAATTCGTAAATAAGTTTAAACGACTTCAATACATGATGAAGAAACTTATACTCTCAATCATGGTCTTGATTTTGGCTCTTCCCGCCATTGCTCAATTGAACGGCAATGGCTATTATAGAGTACAGAATTTTAAGACACTGCGCTATGCGTATCTGACTGACAACACCGGGAAAGTGGATCAAGGAGCCACTACTTTTGATGTCGGTGCCATATTATTGTTTGCCGGATTTGAAAAGGCAGCCTCGGATCCTGCTACAATCATTTATGTGAATAATGTCACCGGCAAACAGTATGCCCTCGAAGCTCAGGGTGCGAGCACTACGGATTTCGTAGAGGTGGCACTTTATATTGAGCCGGTGCCTAAAGGCCATAATACATATATGTGTTATGGTATAAAAGGAGGTATGCGTAAATACCTCTCCGACAGGCGGCTGGGTACTGAAGGCCAAGGAGAAGCTTCGGTAGATGGAACCGGCGAGGAACGCGAATGGTATTTCCATAGCGTAGGAGTTCAGGATGACAACTATTTCGGCATCAAGCCCTCCATAACTTCCGGTGGTAAATACTACTATCCTCTCTATGCGGATTTCCCAATGACTCCGGAAAGCGAAGGAGTACGCTTTATGACGATTGATCGCGTTGAAGGACAATATGCTATCCTTAAGGAAATTACCGGAACCTTGCCAAAGGCTACCCCGGTCATTGTAGAATGTTCGCATCCCCTTTCGATAGATAATAAAATAAAGGTTGGTGGAACGGGTAATTCCGTAGGTGCAAATGCGTTGGGTGGTGTATATTTTGACAATACCCTCGTAACCCATTACAACCGCACACCCTATAACAAAAATACGATGAGGCTCTTAGGGACTGACAGCGATGGAAAACTCGCGTTCGTAACCGGCTCGATAGAATTCCTTCCGGCTAACCAATCCTATCTAAATGTACCTTCAGGAAGTCCGGAAACTATTCAGATTGTGACCGAGGAGGAATATGAGATATTGAGATATAAGCCAACCTCGATTCAGTTGAGTCATACAAGCTCTAACAAAAATGTAGGCCAGACCTTCCAGTTGGATGTATATCTCAGGCCAACTGATGCGCAGACAGTGCTGACCTATACCAGTTCAAATCCCGCGGTTGCAACTATCGACAACACAGGCCTTGTAAATTGTCTGTCGGAGGGGACGACCGTCTTGACAGTAACTACAGATAACGGGTTGAATGCTTCCGCAAACTTGACCGTATATCCGGTGCCGAACGCTGTTGTAATCAGCGACACAACCCTTGAGATGACTCAGGGAGAGACATATACACTGTCAGCTACTGTACTTCCGGAGAATGTGCAGGACAAGACAATACGTTGGATCAGCTACAATACCGAGTTAGCTACTGTTGACGAGTCCGGTACTGTTACCGCACTCAAGCCGGGAACAGTTAGAGTAGTGGCCCGGAGCTGGAACAGTATGCAGGCTGAATGTGATATCACTATCAAGGCTAAGGTGATTCCGGTTACTGATATAACATTGAGCCAATCTACAATGACCCTGACAGAAGGTGAGAGCGCGACCCTTAATGCTACTGTATCTCCGGATAACGCGACTGACAAGACCGTAACTTGGAGTTCCTCCAATACTAATATCGTAACCGTAGATGCCGAAGGTAAAGTCAACGCCATTACACCCGGTAACGCAGTAATCACCGCTACCAGTGGAGATGTATCAGCTACCTGTAATGTAACGGTAGAAAAAGCATACGTTCCTGTAACCGGCATTTCCTTAAACATAACCAATATTACACTGAAGATCGGAGAGAATGCTAATCTTCGCGCCACTGTATCTCCGGCCGATGCAACTGAGCCTGCTGTCACATGGTCCTCCGATAATGCAGGGGTAGCTACTGTAAACGAGTCGGGATATGTAACTGCCGTTGGAGAAGGCATAGCCTCTATTATGGCTCAGGCCGGTGATTACTCTACCAGCTGTACGGTAACGGTAATACGCCAGGAAGATCCTACTATCTGGCCCACCGGTGTAGCTGTAACACCAACTCAGGCCTCCATTTACCGCGGAGAGACGGTTCAATTGAACGCAACCGTATCACCGGCCAATGCTGAAGATAAGAGCGTCACTTGGAGCAGCTCAAATGAGACGGTCGCAACCGTCAATAGCGAAGGTCTTGTATCCGGCATAGGACAGGGTACTGCGACCATCACCGCTACAACGGTCAACGGCTTGCATACAGAGGTGGAAATCAATGTAGACATCCGTCTTGAAGGCATAGAAGTAACCCCGGGTGAATGGTCAGCAGTCGAAGGTACAGAGTTTGACTTGACTGTTACTCCGGTTCCTGCTGATGCTATTCTTCCAACAATCACATGGTCCAGCTCAGATTCCTCAATTGTAAGCGTAAATGGTGATGGTCATTGCTCGATTCTTGGTGAAGGTGTAGCCGTTATCACAGCGCAGGCCGGAGGATTTGAAAGCCATTGTACGGTTACCGGTCTTTCCGGCATTGCTCAGCTCCTTGAAGGAGCAACCTCAGTTGGAGTATACACCCTTGATGGTGTACGTTTAATGGAGAAAGCAACAGCCGCTGACCTTGAGAAGTTGCCCGCCGGCCTCTACCTGATCAATGGCCAAAAGGTAATCAAGAAGTAAGCATATTTCTCTGAAGCGGCTCCAAATAAGAGTATTTCTTTGAAGTACTCCTAAAAAGGTAGCCAGAGTGGAAATAATAGATACAGTATCCCCGTTTAGGAACATATATGGTTCCTGAACGGGGATTTTTGATTACTTACAGATGATGCGTTTTCCTCTGAGGGTAGATATTTAGTTATAAGAAATGCAGATTAACATAAGACGAAATATTGGTCTTCTGACCTTGGTAATTATTGCCGGTGTGCTTTTGGGATGTAAGACAGCGAAACTTTCAGACGCAGACGAAGCCTATGCACGCGGAGAATACTTCGAGGCTCAGAAGATATATCGTAAGGTCTATAACAAACTGACCAAACGTGAGGATAGGCCACTGCGCGGTGAAGTCGCTTTCAAATTAGGAGAATCCTACCGTATGCTCAACCGTAGCGCCAATGCCGCGGGAGCATACCAGAATGCCGTAAGGTACGCCTATCCGGACTCGATGGTATATTATTACTTGGGAAGGTCGTTACAGGCAGATGGTAAATATGCCCAGGCGATGGATGCCTATTCCAAATTTCTTGAATGGCAGCCCGGCAGTCAGTTGGCTTTAGAAGGGTTGCGCGGTTGTCGACGCGCATTGGCATCCAAGGATGTGAGCAGCAGGTATGTGGTGAAGAACGCCAAACTGTTCAATACTCGCCGCTCCGACTACGCCCCAATGTTCTTGGGAAAGGATTTCGATCAGCTATATTTCACGACTACTTCGGAAAAGGCTACCGGAGAGAAAAAGTCAGAAATCACGGGCATGAAAAAAGGTGATATCTGGTTTGCCAAGAAGAATGAAAGAGGACAGTGGGAGCGTCCTCAGCCCGTGGAAGGTGAATTGAATACCGATGCAGATGAAGGAGTCATCTCATTCTCACCTGACGGGCAGACAATGTATCTGAGCCGTGCTATCAGGTCGGAGACGGCTAACACTACTGTAGAAATCTATACCTCGCGAAGAAGTGATGCGACATGGAGCGCGCCTCAAAAATTCGAGGTCATAGCCGATACAGTATCGGCAATGGGGCATCCGGCCGTGTCTCCAGATGGGAAATACCTTTACTTCTCATCGGATATGCCCGGCGGATATGGCGGTAAGGACCTTTGGCGTATCAACCTCCAGGATCGCACCGGATCCTTGGAGAACTTAGGTCCTCAGATCAATACCTCGGGTAATGAGATGTTCCCTTATCTGAGAATGGACACATTGCTCTACTTCTCCTCAGACGGTCATCCCGGTTTCGGTGGGCTTGATATTTTCAAGGCCATCCTGAATTCGACAGGAGATCGCTGGAGCGTGGATAATATGGGTAAGCCTATAAACTCGCCCGGGGATGATTTCGGGATCACATTCGGGGAAGGAGAGTCCGGTTTCTTTTCCTCCAACCGAGGAGATGCGAAGGGTTATGACCACATCTATTCATTCGAATTGCCCGAACTGAAGATTACTATCTCAGGATGGGTAGTGGATAAGGATGATGAGCCGGTGGCGAACGCAGTTATCCGCATTGTCGGGGATGATGGCTCTAACCAGAAGGAGGTTGCTCGTGATGACGGTTCATTCCGTTTCAATCTCGGGCGAGGAGTCAAATATGTGATGCAAGCGGGAGCCAAAGGGTATTTGAACCAGAAACAGGAATTCACCAGCGATACAGCTGAGGAAGATGCTGATTACGGAGTGGACTTCATATTGGCGGCCATTGACAAGCCGCAGGTCGTAGAGAATATTTTCTATGATTTCGATAAGGCCACCTTGAGGCCGGAATCCCAAGCTGCCTTGAATGAGTTGGTGGAATTGCTGAATGATAATCCGCACGTCGCCGTAGAGATGTCCTCACACACCGACCGAATGGGAAGTGAGAGCTATAATATGGATCTCTCTGAAAGGAGAGCCAAGAGCGTGGTAGATTATTTGGTAGCGGCCGGAATAGCTCCCGGACGTCTCACATGGCAAGGATATGGTGAATCACGTCCGAAGACAGTCACCAAGCGAATAAACAAGGAATACCCTCAGTTTGAAGAAGGGACAACCCTTACAGAAGAATTCATCCTGACCCTTGACGAGGAGAACCAGGCAGCCGCCGACCAAATCAACCGCCGCACCGAACTCCAAGTAACCAGTACCGACTACGACCTGGAATAATACAATTGAGAAGGATATAAAAATGGGGTTGCGTCAATTATTTATCAGACGCAACCCCAATTTTATTCAATCGGATAATATTATTTAACTAAGAAATGATCGCCGGTGGTGCGCACGATATTCTCGTAATATTCCTGGTTATAGCCGGGGAAATCGGGGTAAACCGGGATACCATATTCATTATACATGAACTTGCCCTGCTCATCGGTCTTCTTCATATTACCGTCCATAAAACGGACAAGCAGATACTGGGCCAACTCACGGTAAGCATCCGTAGCCTCCTTGGCAATGGCAGCACCCTCCCAATTGACCTCCTTGATCAGTTCATCCATCTTGCCCGCATTGGCTAACTCAGCAAGCTGAGCCTCCTTGGGTCCGCGGGACTGCTGGTATTTGTTTTCCAGACCCTCTTGGACCTTGCGGATATCCGGAATCATCAGGTCGTAACGGTTGTAGGCTTGATTTGCGACCCAGCTATTCATCCAGAAATTGGAATTCATATCGAAAGTGTTCACATCACCCGGCTGAAGCTGAGAAGGAACCTCGGTCATAGAACAATAGAAAGGCATGTAAACGGTGGTATTGGTATCATCGGTACCGAACCAGAGAACACCACCCACCGGATCGGGCAGCCAGTCGCGGCTCTGTGAAACAAAACTCCAACCCGTCTGCTGAGTAGCGATCGCACGCTCATTGAGATACTCCTTGCCATCGACCTTGAATGTCATGGGACGCCAACGGTAAGGAACCTTGTTGGGCCCTGCTCCTATATCTGAAGTCATGTTGAGAGGAGTCCCTTCGAAATGGTCGCGCATCGAAGACTGCATCTCGGCCAATGAAACCTTGCGGTCAGGAACGATATAAAGAGGCATCGGTTCGTCGCTCTCACCTACACACCAGCTATAATATGAATCCATCTCAGGCTTGAACCGGCGGAAATAGGACCATACGCGCGCATCGCAACCACGACGGGTATCAGCCGGATGCTCAGCATAAGCATCCGCGAATGAGAAATCCTCATCCTTACCATTGAAATAACCACGCTTGCGGGCGAACGATATCATGTCTTTGGAGTACATCACATTCTTTTTGTCCTTCAGATCCACTTTGCGGATACGGGGCTCATTGGCATGGCCGGAGATTGCATCATCCGGAATACGGACAGCGATCCAGACAGCGCCCTTCTCGGCACCCTTGCCGATCATCTCCAATACCCAGGCCTCATCCTTGTCAGCGATAGAGAAAGACTCGCCGGAGGAGGCATAGCCATATTTGTCTACCAGGTCAGTCATGACCTTGATAGCCTCGCGCGCATTCTTGGAACGCTCCAGGGCGATTTGAATCAGAGAGCCGTAGTCGATAACAGAGTTGCCTGTAGTATCCTCCAATTCGGGCCGTCCGCCCCAGGTGGACTCACCGATAGCCAACTGATGTTCATTGATATTACCTACGACATTATAAGTGTGGGGTACCTGAGGAATCTCCCCTAAAGGCTTTCCGGTATCCCATTCAACAACCTTGCGCATCGCACCTTTCGGATGGTCGGCAGCCGGGGTATGGGTAAGCATACCATACAGATTATGGCTGTCAGCCGCGTAAGTTACCATCACCGAACCGTCGGTGGTAGCCTTCTTGCCGGCGATCAGGTTAGTGCACGCCAGCGCCGGTAGCGGCAGGACCGCAGCCAAAGCCAATACCGGTAAAACAAGTTTTTTCTTCATATATAGGGTCAGTTAAGTAAAAATCACCTCAATTTCCGGGGTTTGAGGGGGTAAGAACTTAAATTCCTACCCTTGCTGAAGCAAATTCCTATCTCTCCCGGAGCAATAAGGAGTAATATTAGGACAAAGATAGGTTTTTTTTAGTAATTTTGCGAAACATAAGGGCGTGAGTTTGTTAATTACTTTGAAAAACATTCACGCACTTATGGAAAATAACGAAACAATCAATGCTGAGGTCCTTCCCCAAGAGGAGGCTTCAAAATACATACCCGAAGCGGAAGAAATCGTAGAAGTGATAGATCCCGCGGAAGCAGAAGAAGAGATGAAGACATTTGCAGACTTAGGAGTGAAGCCCTCCCTGTTGAAGGCTATTGAAGAATTGGGGTTCGCCCATCCTATGCCGATTCAGGAGATGACTATTCCGCAC
Source organism: uncultured Sangeribacter sp. (assembly GCA_964553075.1). Classification (GTDB taxonomy): domain Bacteria; phylum Bacteroidota; class Bacteroidia; order Bacteroidales; family Muribaculaceae; genus Lepagella. The sequence goes on from CAZKJP010000040.1 coordinate 11,746, forward strand.
CTTCTTACTCAGGAAGGGGATGTAGTCGGTTTGGCTCAGACCGGAACCGGTAAGACCGCCGCGTTCGGCCTTCCTGTTCTCCAGAGGATTGATCCTGAAAGGAAAGTGCCCCAATCCCTGATTATCGCTCCTACTCGCGAGCTTTGTCTTCAGATAGCCGGCGACCTCGCTGATTTCGCTAAGTATGAGGATGAGATCAAGATCCTTCCGGTCTATGGCGGTTCCAGCATAGATTCCCAGATACGTTCCTTGCGTAAGGGAGTCCAGGTAATAGTAGCTACTCCGGGCCGTCTGATCGACCTTATCAAGCGTAAGGAAGTAAATCTTGAAGATGTCCATACCGTCATCCTTGATGAGGCTGACGAGATGCTGAACATGGGATTCTTGGATGATATCAACGAGATCCTTTCCCATGTACCGGATGACCGGAAGATGCTGATGTTCTCAGCAACGATGCCAAAGGAGATTGCCGGAATCGCAAAGCGGTTTATGCATAACCCGGTAGAGTTCGTAGCCGGTAACCGTAACGAAGGCTCCAAGAACGTAAAGCATATCTACTATATGGTCAAGGCTCATGATAAATATTTGGCCTTGAAACGTATAGCAGATAATAACCCGGATATCTACGGTATTATCTTCTGCCGTACCAAGAAGGAAACTCAGGAGATAGCCGATAAGCTGATAGCCGACGGATATAATGCCGACTGTCTGCATGGTGACCTGAGTCAGGCTCAAAGGGACTTGGCGATGAAGAAGTTCCGTGATCATGTCACCCAATTGTTGGTGGCTACCGATGTGGCTGCTCGTGGACTTGACGTAGATGACCTGACCCACGTCATAAACTATGGATTGCCGGATGATACGGCTGTCTATACCCATCGTTCGGGGCGTACGGGCCGAGCCAATAAGACCGGTGTCTCGGTAGCCATTATCCATAGCCGTGAGAAAGGTAAGCTGCGCGAGATAGAGAAGAAGATCGGAAAGACTTTCGAATATAAGAAAGTGCCGACTCCTGAGCATATCATCGAGAAGCAGCTTTATAACTTGGCCGACCGTCTGGAACGTGTTCAGGTTAATGAAGCCGAAATCGATAAGTACCTTCCGGGTGTGCGTAAGAAACTGGAATGGCTTTCGGAGTCTGACCTTCTGAAACGTGTATTGTCTCTGGAGTTCAACCGACTGCTGGCCTATTACCAGAATATGCCGGATATTGATCTGAACGCCAGCGCCTCCGATCGTGGAGACCGTAAGGACCGGAAAGAACGTCGCGAAAGAGGAGATAAGGATCGCCGCACAGCTGAAAAGGGCTATACCCGCCTGATGCTCAATATCGGTAAGGCTCAGGGATTCTTCCCCGGAAATCTGATGGAGTTGGTAAACAGGTCAGTCAACGGCCCGAAACCACAGATAGGACGCATCGACCTTCTTCCGGATTACACGCTCTTCGATGTTCGCAAGGATGACGCCCATAGGGTAGTAGAGGCCTTGAAGAACACCGAATTCTTCGGACAACGGCTGCGCGCCGAGTACGCAACCGACCGTGACTATGCCTCTGAAGCCAAGGATCGGGCGAAAAAACGCGCTGCCAAGTCGAAGAAAAGTGGGGATGCCGACCTTTTGGTGCCGAAGAAAACGAAGGCCAAAAAAGGTGAGTCTGCCAAGAAGCCCAAAGCCAAGAAAGAGAAGGCCGGCGGCAATTACGAGATTTTCTACAAAAAGAAATGAATATAGAAATCAAAAAAGAGAAAAATAAACGTCATATAGCCAAAATACAGACAGCAGTGCTCGCAATAGTACTGTTGCCTGTATTGCTGTTTCTGTCCCCATCTGTTTTGGGAGCAACCGATGAAGTTGCCGATCCATCGCCTGAGGGGGAGAACCTTTCAATAACGGCCCGCAAAGCCTTCTCAGAGCTGCCAATAAGCGTATTGGATATCCTTTCGCGTTCCAAGAGGCTGGATATGTTGGATTATTTTGATGTTGACTCGATACTTCAGGCTACAAATACCTTAGGTGGCCCGTCTACATTGGAGACCGTGAAGCCGGATTATCTGAAAGTGAAACTAACTCCGGTCAGTACTCTGGAAGTGTGTATACTACCCCGTAAGGCTAAAGGGGATATAGTGATGACCCTCTATACTATCGGGGGCAAGACGGAAGCACCGGATACAGAGCTACGGTTTTTTACTTCAGATCTGAAACCGATCGAGACCTCGAAAATATTCAAGATGCCGGAGATGAAGGAGTACTTCAATGTCCCGAAATCGGCCGGTGTTAAAGTGAAGGATCTGGAACAAGAGGTAGCCTTTCCGACGGCAGTCTATACTGCCACTCCCGGAACTCCTTATAAACTGACCGGGAGATTGACCGTAGACAGTTACCTACCTGTAGAAACAAAAGATAAAATAGCTCCATATATCTCCACTCCCTTGGAATGGGAATGGGATGGACAGAAATGGAAAAAGAAATAATCATGGATCGTAAAGTAAGAGTAAGATTCGCCCCATCTCCTACGGGGCCACTTCATATCGGCGGGGTACGTACCGCACTGTTCAATTATCTGTTCGCACGCCAACATGGCGGCGAGATGATCCTTCGTATCGAGGATACTGACAGCCGTCGTTTCGTGCCGGGTGCCGAGGAATATATCAATGAATCCTTAGCCTGGCTCGGAATAGGAATAGATGAGGGCGTACGCGAAGGAGGGGCCTACGGGCCTTACAAGCAAAGCGAACGCCGCGACATCTACCGTCAATATGTGAAGCAACTTCTTGATTCAGGTAAGGCCTATATCGCCTTCGATACGCCCGAGGAATTGGAGAAGGCAAGGGAGGAGTTCCCGAACTTCCAGTATGACGCCTCGACCCGTGGCCGGATGCGCAATTCGCTGACTATGCCTAAAGAGGAAGTCGAGCGGCGGATTGCCGATGGGGAACAATATGTAGTCCGTTTTCTGATTGAACCGGATAAGGAGGTTGTGGTAGATGATATGATCCGCGGCAAGGTAACGGTAAATTCCTCCATCTTGGATGATAAAGTATTGTACAAGAGCGCCGATGACCTCCCGACATATCACCTTGCCAATATCGTTGACGATCATCTTATGGAAGTCAGCCACGTTATCCGCGGTGAGGAATGGCTGCCGTCAGCACCGTTGCATGTACTGCTTTATAAGGCTTTCGGATGGGAGGATACGATGCCGAGATTCGTGCATCTCCCCCTGCTATTGAAACCGGTCGGGAATGGCAAGCTTTCCAAGCGCGATGGTGACAAATTAGGTTTCCCCGTATTCCCGCTCGAATGGCATGATCCGAAGTCAGGAGAAATATCTTCCGGATACCGCGAGAAAGGATACCTTCCGGAAGCCGTTGTGAATTTCTTAGCTCTGTTAGGATGGAACCCCGGCGATGATTCTGAACTGATGACCATGGATGAGCTTATCCGGAAATTCTCGTTTGACCATTGTTCCAAGTCCGGAGCCAAGTTCGACTATCAGAAGGGGACATGGTTCAACCATGAATACCTGATGAAGAAGAGCGATGAGGAACTGGCAGAGCTCTTTATGCCCATATTGAAGGAGAAAACCGGGAAGGAATGGGATCCGCAATATGTGGCCAAGGCAGTCGGTATGGTAAAAGGACGCGCTAACTTTATCGGAGATCTTTGGGATCAGGCTGATTTCTTCTTTGAGGCTCCGACTGAGTATGCTCCGAAGGATATCAAGAAGAGATGGAGCCAGCAGACTCCGGCGATCATGGAAGAACTGATCGAGGTGCTACATTCCTTACCCGACATGGAAACCAAACATGCAGAAGAGGTGGTGTTAGGCTGGATAGCCGACAAGGGATATCATTTAGGGAATGTAATGAATGCCTTCCGTCTGGCTGTAGTCGGCTCCTGTCATGGGCCGCACATGTTTGATATCACGGAACTTTTAGGACTCGAGGAAACGGAGAAGCGCCTTCGCAGAGCAATTGAAAAAATTGAGATCCCGGCCTGATCGGATGAAAACCATACTCAAGTCAGTCAAGATAGGGATTCTGACCCTGATGTTGCTTCTCCCTTTGGCGGGATATGCGGAAAAACCGGAATTGGAATGGGATATCTGGTTTGGAACTGTATTCGATAACCGCGAGGGTGACAGCGACATGACAGACACACGCACATTTTTCCAAACCCAGCTTGCCCCGGAAATAGGGGTAAGCTTTGGGGAGGGAAGACACCGGCTTATGGCCGGGGTAGTCTGGACTCAGCCGATCGGAACACCCTGGAAAGAGGGGAGCTTGGATCCTACGATCTACTACCTTTATAGGCGGGGAGTGGTAAAAGGAGCTCTCGGAATGTTTCCAAGGAGTAATCTGGTCCGTCCTATGCCTGACTTCGTATGGAATGATTCCAGTTATTATACTCAGCATAATATCCGGGGAGGAGCCATCTCGATACAAAACGAGGATGGATTTGCCGAAGGTGTACTCGATTGGCGCGGGATGCAGACCGAAACGCGCCGGGAGGCTTTCAATATAATCCTACGTGGTGAGGGAATGAGAAGCACCTCAATCATCGGTGGGGGCGGATTGTTGATGATGAACCACTTGGCGCTTACTCGCAATTCTCCGGATGATGAGCATATCGTTGACAATTTTCTTTATAATGCCTATTTGGCGTTGGATCCTGGAAAAAAAATCAGCGTCTTGGATTCCCTGACTTTCAGGGTTGGTATCTTGGGAGCCGTGAGCCGGCACCGTGCGGATACAGATTGGCATTCCCCTGTAGGCGGATGGCTGGAGGCAGACCTGAAATGGAAGCGGTTAGGTTTTCATAATACCTTGTACATCGGTGGAAAATTGTTTCCTTATTACAATGAGTTCGGAGGGCTGCTGGATCAGGGTGCTCCTTATTACAGATCCAATTGGTATGAGCGGGCTACGGTTTGGGGCGAATTGATTGACTCCCCGCATGTAAACTTGCGGGCATCCCTGGATTTTAATTTTGCGAAATCCAATTTTACCTTCTACCAGCGACTGCTGCTGACTGTTAATTTCGGGAGTAGCTCGCGAAAAGTGATTCCCCTTTATCCTTAGAATGCTCTAATACAGAATAACCTACTAAAGAATACTCCAACATCGGAATATCATGAATCCACTCTATAATCTCGCAATGTCCGCGTATGACGGAGCCATCCGTCTTGTCTCATCACGCAACCCGAAAGCTGCTAAGATAGCCGAGGGGCGTCGGCAGTCGGTCTCTTTGCTCAAAAAAGGACTGAAAGCTGAAGACAGACCAATATGGTTTCATGCCGCCTCTTTAGGCGAGTTTGAGCAGGCCAGGCCGTTGATTGAGAAAATGAAGGCGGAAAATCCTGAATGTAAGATCGTGGTCTCATTTTTCTCCCCTTCCGGTTATGAGGTAAGGAAAAACTATCCTTTGGCCGATGTGGTATGCTATCTGCCTGCTGACACCCCGAGAAAGGTAAGTGAGTTCATTGAAACGATGCGGCCCTCGGTAGCCTTCTTCGTGAAGTATGAGTTCTGGGGGAATGCTCTTGAGGTCTTACACCGGAGCGGAATACCTACTTATCTGATTTGCGGTGTATTCCGACCGGACCAGTTGTTTTTCAAACCTTGGGGAGGGTTTTACAGGCGTTTGCTCAGATGGTTTGAGCATTTATTTGTGCAGGATGAGGAGAGCCGTAAACTGTTGGAGGGGATAGGTATAAAGAATGTGAGCGTAGCCGGCGACACGCGGTTTGACCGGGTGTCAGCGATCCGTGAGGCTGCGCGTCGGATTCCGGAGGCAGAGAACTTCTGCAAGTCAACGAGGGAAAACGGTGGGATGGTGATGGTTGCCGGCAGTAGCTGGGAGCCTGATGAGGAGGTCTATTCGGAATGGATCGCGCGGCATCCTGAAGTAAAGCTGATTCTGGCACCGCATGAGTTTGATGAGAGACGGATAATGTTACTCAAAGGGCGATTTGGGGCGGAAAAATGTATTGCTTTGTCGGAATCTCAGGAGCATCCGGAGAAACTGGAATCTGCTCAGGTCCTTATCATCGACTGTTTCGGGCTGTTGTCGTCGCTTTATGCTTATGGGGATGTGGCTTATGTAGGCGGAGGATTCGGAGTGAGCATCCATAATATCAATGAGGCGGCTGTATATGGTATCCCGGTGATGTTCGGCCCCAACAACCATAAATTTATTGAGGCTCAGGAACTGAAAGCGAATGGAGGTGGTATTGAGATAAGGGATAAGAAGGAGTTTGAGACCAAAGCCGATTCCTTATTAAAGGACAGAGAGGAACGCTCACGGCGTGGAAAGAAGGCCGGAGCCTACATAGAATTCAAGTTAGGTGCGACCGATAAGATTTTGCTAAAGATAAAGGCTTTGCATCCGCAGGGGTAGAAGGGGAAATGGAGAATGGGAAATGGAGAATGGAGGGATGGAAGGGGGATAGAATAAAAAAGCAGGTCTCAGACGAGATCTGCTTTTTCTATTGAGCGGTAAACGAGGCTCGAACTCGCGACCCTCAGCTTGGGAAGCTGATGCTCTACCAACTGAGCTATTACCGCGTATTTGTATGCAAAGTTATAAATAAAGCTGATTCCGGCCAAATAAAATCGGATAAAAATCAGTCTATCTGAAAAATTTCCGGTGGAGGATTTCATTATTTCTCCTATAATTGTTAATTTTGAAAAATAAAGTCGTAAGAAGAAGCTAACATATCATGAAATGAATAATAAAGAGAAACATAAGATACTTGTTGTCGATGATGAGGATACGCTCTGCGAGATCATGCGTCTGAACCTTGAGATCGAAGGATATGACGCTGAGGTAGCCCATTCCGCCGAGGAGGCGTTGGAATTGGATCTGAAGCAGTACTCACTGATCCTTTTGGATGTTATGATGGGCGAGATGTCCGGGTTCGATATGGCACGCATTATGCGTCATGATCCGGAATTAGCTCAGATTCCGATTATATTCCTGACTGCTAAGGATACAGAGGATGATATGGTAGCCGGCCTTGGTATCGGGGGCGATGACTATATATCGAAACCCTATTCGATCCGTAATGTGCTGGCGCGTATCAAATCGTTGATAAGACGCACTAATGCCCAATGGGAGAATGGTTCCGTTTTACGCGAGGGTACACTTCAGTTGGATGTAGCCCAGAAAGTATGCCGTCTTGATGGTGAGCCAATAAAGATGCCGCGTAAGGAATTGGAATTGCTTACCTTGCTGATGTCAAATCCGGGAAAGGTGTTCTCGCGCGAGCAGATCCTTCACGAGGTGTGGCCTGAGGAAGTGATAGTGGTGAATCGCGTGGTCGACGTTAATATTACCCGTCTTCGCTCCAAATTGGGTCCTTACGGGAAGCTTATAATGACCCGCTCCGGCTACGGCTACGGATTCAAGATATGATGGTGGCCTCATAGTGCCGCCGGGAAGGGATTTTTTCTGAGAGAAACTTAACTTAAAAGGAACAGGATGCACTACTCGAAACCCGGAATATCCTATCAATGGCGTCTCTTCTCGCTGTTGCTCGGAATGTGTCTGCTGCTGGTAATCTGCTTTATCGGCTTCCAGTACTTCCGAGAGAAGCAATATAAGGCCGACATTCTCAACGCCGAGCTTCAGATCTTCAATACCCAGATAATTGACCGACTTGAAGAAGGACGGGATCTCGGGGATTGGCTTGATACCATCTCAATGCCCATTCAGGATCTGCGGGTCACGGTTTTCAGCCGTAAGGATGGACGAGTAGTGTATGACAATACCTTGGATGTGCTCCCCGGTGGTACCCATCTCCATCGTCGTGAGCTAAAGCAAGCCTTGGCCGAGGGCCGATCCTACTCATTACGTCCCGGAAAAGGGGGGCTTTCCAAAATTTACTTCTTCGCTGTTACGCCGGACGATGATTGGATAGTCCGTTCAGGTTCGCTTTACAATTCGGTTTCAGTATCGGATGTGTTGGCCGCGGACCGCACCTTCCTCTGGTTCATGTTCGGTGTCTCTATATTGATCGGCACAATCGGTTATTACGCGTCGCGCAATATCGGCCAGACCATAACGCGTCTGAGTAAATTCGCCGAGGCTGCCGAGAAGGGTGAGGCGGTTTCAGATACCACTCGGTTCCCGCGCGATGAACTCGGACATATCGCTGCAAATATCGTCTCGATGTACAACCAGTTGCTGAACACTACGGCCGAAAGAGACCGTCAGCAGCTGATGCTGATAAAGGAGGAGGAAGAAAAACAGCATCTGAAACGCGACTTGACTAACAATATCAACCACGAGCTAAAGACACCAGTGGCTTCGATATTGGGTTGCGCAGAAACTTTGGTAGACCACCCTGAACTGCCGGAAAAAATCCATACTGAGTTCATGGGTAGAATTGTATCCAATGCCAAGAGATTGGCATCGCTGCTCCGGGATATCTCTACTATTAACCGTCTGGACGAGGGAAGTTCGGTAATAGATCGCCACCGTTTCGATCTTACCAAGTTGGTAAGAGAGGTCGTATCAGATGCCGCGCCACGCGCTGAGAAACAAGGTATGACCGCGGAATGCAATCTTCCGGAGGGACTTTATGTAAATGGTAACCAGTCGCTCTTGGAATCAGTGTTCCGCAATCTGATAGAGAATGCAATTGCCTATTCAGGAGGAACTAAGGTTTCGGTAAACATGCTGGAAGATTCACCGGATCAGTTTACGGTTTCTGTTACTGACAACGGCTCCGGTATACCGGAAGAACATTTCGCAAAGATTTTTGACCGCTTCTACCGTATCGACAAGGGGCGTTCCCGTAAGGCGGGTGGTACAGGGCTTGGATTGGCAATAGTACATAATGCCGTGCTGTTCCATGGAGGCGACATAACAATCGCCAACTTGCCGGAGGGAGGATTGGAATTTGCGATTACCTTACCGCGTGCGGAGACTCCGCGCCCGGATGAAGAGCCGGAACCGGAAGAAGAACAGGTATTTGGATTCTGATATCCTCTTCAATATCACAATATAACATCAGGACCGCAAAAGCTAATTTATAGGTTTTGCGGCCCTGAGTTTTTCTAATTATGATTTGATTACCCTTCGAGGGCGATGCGGTAAATCTCTGCGCAATCCTGCATAGACAGGGGGACGTATGCTCCTAAGGTCTTGCCCATATTGCGTTCCAGTGATTTTACCATAGCCGGGATATCAGGCTCGCATCCGCAGAGCTCGCGTAGGTTCGTTGTCAGGCCTAACTCATGGTAGAAGCTTTTCAGCCTGCCAATCCCTTCCCTGATTATCTCGTCCTTATCTTTACCATCCGGATTGACCGACATGACGTTGATTGCGAATTGCCATATCTTGTCGGGATTGCGGCGGCTCACAAATTCCATCCATGCCGGGACCATCACAGCCAATCCGGCACCATGAGCTACGTTATAGAAAGCTGAGATCTCGTGTTCGAGACGATGAGAGCTCCAATCCTCCACCTTTCCCACCCCGCAAAGTCCATTATGAGCCAACATACCGCCCCACATCACATTGGCTCGCGCGTCATAGTTCCTTTCATCCGCTTTCAGACTCAGTCCGGCTACCATAATGGATCGCATGATGGCTTCCGAGTAGGAATCTACCAATTCCTCGCCTGGAGTATTCGAGAAGTATCTTTCATAGATATGGCAAAGCATATCTACCACTCCACATGCGGTCTGGAACCAGGGTAGGGTGTATGTCAACTCCGGGTTCATTACAGCGAAACGTGGCCGAAGGATGTCGGGGTATCTGACCGAAATCTTCTGTTTTGTCTCCTTCTTGGTGATAACCGAGTTACCGCTTCCTTCGCTTCCGGCGGCCGGGATGGTCAATACTACACCCACCGGCAGCGCGAACTCCGGCGTAGCTTTCTTGGTATAGAAATCCCAGAAATCACCCGGATAATGGACTCCGATCGCAATCCCTTTGGCGGTATCGATAACTGAGCCGCCACCTACGGCTAATATGAAGTCTACCTTCTCTCGACGTGCTAACTCAATACCCTCGTAAACGCGGTCATCCGTAGGGTTTGGAGCGATGCCACGCAGGATTACCCATTCCAAACCGGCGTTACGCATCGATTCCTCTACTTGTCCGAGCAGTCCGCTACGTTCCGCGGAACCGCCACCCATTACAAGCAAAACCTTATGGGCTCCATAACTTGCCAACAACATTCCGGTATCTTTCTGGGTATCGCGGCCGAACACATATCGCGTAGGGGTACAAAATTCAAAATTTTCCATGATCTTAATAGGAATTAATTGTAGAGAGGATCAGTCAGTACCGGTATGGCCGAAGGCCCCGTTTTCCCGTTTGGTCCGGTCAAGTTCCTTGGTAGGCTCCCATTCTACCTTGATATATGGCTTTACTACGAATTGGCAGATACGCTCACCGTCATTGACCGTAAAGTCTTCTTGCCCGAGATTGATAAGGATGATGCCTATTTCACCGCGGTAATCCGCGTCGACAGTGCCCGGGGAATTAAGGATAGTTATTCCATGGTTGAGAGCCAATCCGGAGCGAGGTCTAACCTGCAGCTCATATCCGGAAGGGAGTTCTACAAAAAGCCCGGTAGGGATCAACGCCCTTTGAAGGGGTTTGAGGACAACAGGTCCGTTGGGCAGGAAAGCGCGGACATCCATGCCGGCAGCCTCGAAGGTGCTGTACGCCGGTAGCTCATGGCCGCTCTTATTCTTGATTTTTATTTTCAGTTTTTCCATAACTTTATAGAGATTGAAGGTTCCGAAAGGAACCGGTATCTATGAAATAAACACTGTACAGCCCGTATAGGTTAAAAAAGAGCGTACACAGGTAGAATTTGCGAGGACATTGAAAAATAAATGGAGAAAAATTTGGAGGAAAGGGATAAAAGCATTAATTTTGCAGACGCAATCCAGGAGAGATGGCAGAGTGGTCGATTGCGGCGGTCTTGAAAACCGTTGAGGGTA
>CAZKJP010000041.1:0-21369 GCA_964553075.1 uncultured Sangeribacter sp.
GAGAGTCCTTGCCTCCCGAAAAAGAGCAAACAAAGAAATCTATTTTACTTTTGAGCACAGCTGATTTACCCTTAGATTTCATTTCATCAAGGGGCATCACATCGAAACTCTCGCAATCTTCCTTTACAACAGCATATTCAGTTTTGCTTTTTTTAGAGAGATTTTCGGCCAACTGTTGAAAATCGATGTCCGGATTTACCTCTTTTGCTTTTGCAACCGCCTTATACTTCCTATATTCGTTATCAATGAACTCCATTGCCTCGTGTTCCAAGAGGAAAATAGAGTCCTCATTTATCTCCCGGAGATGTTCAATGTCAATAGGTTCGATTGCGATATTATTATCAGAGCAGAAACTGATAGTATGACTCTCGTAAAGGTCGCCTCCTGTGACTTCCATAACGAGTTCACCTCTATAGAAGTAACGGCGATCGCAGGCCCAAAGTAGGGGCTCTGTGCAGTGTGGGTATTTCCAACCAATTTTGTCAAGTCCAAGGAAGTCTAGCTCCTCCCAAAAAACAGGGCGAGGACATACATTGAGAGCCTCCCCCGATGGTGAGAGAGTCAAGCGAACGCCATTATTCTCTTTGTCCCATACAACTTTGAACATCAGTTGGTCTCCTGGTAATCATCGACCCTCTGATGATAGAAGTTATTGGGTTAAACAAAAAAAGCGCAGGATCCGTACTATTGCTCGTCCTACACCTAAAGGCCTTCGCATTGCCCGAAATCGTGGAACGAGCAATGAAGAGCCTACGCCGTATGATCATACACCAAAGCGGACACACTCCTAAGAGCATAATCCACCTTGAGTATTCATTCATACCCAAATAGACATCTACCATTGCTTGTATCCTGACGATTTCTAATGAAGTTGCGAAGTTCTTAGGTGTCAAGACCAAAGCGCAAAGTAAACGCTTGTAATATTTAAGAGACCTACCCAGATCCCGCCTTCGTTTTCAGAAGACGCACGGCGTAAGTCTCTACAAAATTACTAAAATAATCCAGATATATCCCTTGTTTGGGTTAGTTTTTTTATCTTTATACCCAATAATTTCAGACGGCGCGAGGCGCGCCTCATCCCAGTTACTTACGGCGCGGGACGCGCCTCCTCCCCAGTTAAAAAGGATGCCACTTTGCCATTTGGTGGATTGCGCTTGAGGAGATCGAGGGATTGTTGGGAGAGGAGAGGAGGAAGGGATACAGGGATCTTCAGACGGCGCGAGGCGCGCCTCATCCCAGTCACTTACGGCGCGGGACGCGCCTCCTCCCCAGCTAAGGGTGAGCGGGATGCTTTGTCTGAAGGCGCTTCCTTTTTTCTGATGACTCTGAGTGCTCTGAGATCTCTGAGAGGTCTGAGGTTTGGGGTCTGAGGGGTTTGAATTTTTCTTTGGCGAAGGGGGGATGGATAAGGGCGGTGGGGGGAGGTGGGGTGGTATCTTGCGGAAAATATTTTTTCGCTTATGGATATTGGTAATGCTAATTCTTTTGAGAATGGGGGGAATCCGGGGTTTGGGATTGGTGAGGGGTTGGAGGTTGTGGGGGTACATAGGGGGCGCGGATACCGGGTTGAGTTGGGGCGGTCGCTGTTCTATCCTTTTAAGGTTGCCCAGGGAAACAATAAGGTTGCTCAGGGAAATACTAAGGGGACTCTGGCAAGTTCCTCGGATTTCGAGGCTGCTCCGGGGGAGTTGGAGGTATGCCGGGGGTTCAACCCTTCGATGCCGGATGAGGGGGTGAATCCTCTGTTGGCCTCGCACCTATTAGGTAATTGCGGGGATATGCTTCGGGCACAACTGCCGAAGCCGGTCAGCTTTCCTTCGTTACCTCTGCCTGCGATCCAGTTTGCGTCTGTCCGGGCGAACCTTCCCGGGTACTCCACTTTGGCTGCCGCTTTCCCATCTTTCGCCATAACATTGGATATGAGCCGGGATGCTGCCAATGAACTTATGGCAACTATCAATTCCAGGGCCGGGTTGTCGGCGGTGCAGACCGCGACGGTCTCAGGTAATGTGAAGAACCGTCTGAAGGAAGTTGCCCAGAAGGCGGCTGCCAACTTCCTCTTTACGGAACCTTTCAATATCCTATATGCCCTACGGCTGTCCAACGGTGAGCGGAGTATGGTATCGGCTCCTGTTCAGATCACACCTAACGATTTGGCATGGCGCGTAGCTTTTACCTCAGCAGCGGTTACGGCCTCGGGGATAGCTATCCAGTGCATTCTCTACCGGGCCGTCTGCCGTCTTGCCATATTTTTGCCCGATACTCCGGCCAACCTTAGATGGAAGGAGTATATCGAGAATCCATCTTTAAGGGAACATGTCGCCGGTATAGATTTTTTCGCTTCACCGGCAGGGGACTCTTTTCCGGCCGGGTTGATGACCGGTACCCGCGTCGGAATCTCAGAGGGCACCAACTCTTCTTTCCTTGAAGATGACGGTCTCTCCTTCACTACCCCGGACACGGCTACCCGATATACCGGATTGCTGTATGATCCCACTTCGCGTGAGGAGATGAAGCAGGAGCTGAAGGACCCGACCCGTTACCGGTTGGTGGGATCAGTGCGTATTGAGGATCTTCCGGCCACAGGCAAATGGGCTACTCTCGATATTTCTCCCGTCTCTCTTTTCGATACCAAGCCGGAGCTATTCTTTCCCAGCTACGAATCAATGCAACCCGGAGTGGGGGAGGAGATGCTTAACGCTTTGGGGTGTTCCTTGGTCAGCAACGTCAGTATCGGGTTAGGGAGTGCCTTTTATCCCTTAGCCTCCGCGGAGGTAACTTCCGCCGCAGAGGAATGGACTTCCAATAATACTCACAAAGGGGAGGTTCAGGTTTACTTGGGAGTTCAGACTAAAAGCGGTCTTAAATATTTACGTCAGGAGGATACGTCAGGATGGGCCGCGCCCTCTACCCTTCGCCAGGCACTTTTCCATACCTCCTCAGAAGTACGTGAAATTATAGAAGAAGATACTACCAAAGGTCATTACCGCCGTTACCGGATGATCCCCTTGACCGCCGGGGGGAGCAGCTGGAGATTGAGCAATGACAACCCGGCTCCCTCTTGGGAAGAGGGAGCGGTAGAGGATTCCTTTACTGTCATTCCACTGAAGGAATATAAAGAATCTTATCCGGGACTGTTGGTTTGTTCGCCACCCGGTATCGGAGGATGGTATCCTACTCTGTGCCGCATTACCCTACCCACTTCGGAACCACTACGAGGATTAGTATGGTTCAACGGCAGCGGTAGCGGCAACCTCAGCTTGCTCGCCTTTACAGCCGAGGGGGTGTGGAAACTCGCCCATAAGACCTATACCCGCGATGGAGTAGAAAGGACACAATGGACTACCGACTCCCTGCTTACCACCTATACCGCCTACGGACCGCAGGCCGTGATGAGTATCCGCAGCGGTACCATCTTCATCGGTACTAACGGGGTCATGTTCCAGCAAGGCACCAACACCCGCCGTCTCAGCACCCGCGGTCTTTCTTTTCCGGAAGACTCGGTCATTATCTACCATCAGGCAGCTGACCTTATAGAAGTACGTCAACCAGCCGGCGGGGAAGAAGAGAAAAGGATCTGGATTTATGACTTGGAAGAGGGAAAAGAACTTATAGAGTCTACCGGGGACTCGGAAGATGAAGTCTCCGAAATAGCCAAGGAATTCCTTTCATCAGTCGAGGGATATGACTACTGTGTCCTTACCCGACCCTTCCGACTCGGAAACTCCATCAACGGGAAGATAATAGGAATAAGGGTAGCGGGTCCTAAAGGAATAGGGAACCTCTCACCCCTCCATACCGGCTCCCTTGCAGTAGGATTTAGCCGCAACCTCCATGACTGGAGAATACTGACCCGAAAGGGTCTGGAGGTACTCTATCCGCAACCGGAAGGGTGGCGCGGAAAGAAGCAAAGTGGACTCTGGTGGAGGGTCGCGGTAGGGGTCCCGGCAGACTTCGGGATACCCTCAGGACTGGAAATAATTGTAGATAACCTGTAGATAACTTGAATAAAACCGGTAAATAACCCCCGTTTTTTGTGTTGAAAACGGGTAGATAAAAAGAAGGAAAGTCATTAGCTAAATATTTGGTTTATACAGAAATTTGATTAGGCAGAAGCTTTTCCGCAACTCCAAGGAAGGAGTCGGGAAAGCTTCCTTCATGTTGTCGACACTCTTTTTTACAACTTTGAGGGCCTTTATCATCAACCTCAGCCAATTTATTTGTAATTTTGCACTGACATCGATTTGGATTGTAGACAAACTCTGCAAGTCTCTTATCTTCAAATCCAAAAGAGTGTAGATAACCCGTAGACAAACCTCGTAACTTGAGGAGGGGCCACCCTAAGGATAGAGAAGTTAGAGAAGTTTTCGGCACTTGTCTACACCCCTTTATTATTGTTGTTGGAATTAGATTAAAGATTTTCATATTAAAACTCATCATACCTAAAATCAAAATAAAAATGAAGACACCCGCAGAGCATACCGACTTGCGCGCGGCCATCGAGCAGCTGAAACGCGAGAAGAACGCCGTCATCATGGCCCACTACTACCAAAGGGAGGAGATCCAGGAGATCGCCGATTTCATAGGAGACTCACTTGCCTTGGCTCGGCAGGCAGCCAAGACAGACGCGCGTCTCATAGTAATGTGCGGCGTGCATTTTATGGGCGAGACCGCTGCCATCCTCTGCCCGGGAAAGAAGGTGGTGGTGCCGGATACGGCCGCCGGCTGCTCCTTGGCCGACAGCTGTCCGGCCGATGAGTTCGAGAAGTTCGTAAAGGAGCATCCCGGCCATACAGTCATCAGCTACGTCAACACCTCTGCCCGCGTGAAGGCCCTTACGGATATCGTAGTAACGTCCGGCAACGCCCGCAAGGTCATAGATTCCTTGCCGAAGAATGAACAAATTATCTTCGGGCCTGATCATAACTTAGGTGAATACATTAATAGTGAGACCGGTAGGCAGATGGTACTCTGGCCCGGGGCATGCCATGTCCACGACCGCTTCTCGCTCCAGCGCATCTTGGAGATGAAGAAGGAGCACCCGGAAGCCAAGGTATTGGTACATCCCGAATGTCGTCGTCCTCTTCAGCTGATAGCCGACAAGGTAGGGTCTACAGCCGCTCTCTTAGAATATGCCCGCAATGACTCCGCCAAGGAGTTCATAGTCGTTACCGAGAGTGGCATCCTCTTCGAGATGCGCCGTAAGTGTCCGGAGAAAGTCTTCCTGACAGCCCCCGCAGAAGAACAGGGATGCCAATGTAACGAATGTGACTACATGAAACTCAATACCCTCGAGAAGGTCTACCAGGCGTTGCTTACAGAGACTCCGGAGGTAACCGTGCCGGCAGACATAGCCGAAAAGGCACTGCGTCCTATCGAGAGGATGTTAGCCTTATCATAACCTGACCTTAAATAACCTCACCTAAACATAAGAGAGTATGGGGATAAATACGCGTATAAAAAAGAATATAATAGAACTGACGCGTTATAGTAGTGAAGAGTATAAGAAGATAGAGAAAGATCCGGTATTGGTAGTTCTCGACAATGTCCGTTCGCTCCATAATGTCGGGGCGGCTTTCCGGACAATAGATGCCTTAGGTCTTCAGGGTATAATATTGGGGGGGATAACGGGTTGTCCGCCCCATCCCGAATTGCGTAAGACGGCCTTGGGGGCAGACAAGAGCGTGGAATGGGAACATGTAACGGATGCCCTTACCGAATGTAAGCGCCTGCAGAGTCTGGGCTGGAAGATAGCGGTCTTAGAGCAGGCTCACGGCTCAATTCCCTTGCAGGATTTCTCTCCCCAACCCGGGGATAGGATAGTCGTAGTAGCCGGCAACGAGATTGCAGGGGTCAACCAGAAGATTGTAGACATGGCCGACGTGATACTGGAGATTCCTCAGAAAGGTGTGAAACATTGCCTGAACGTATCCGTCAGCTTAGGTATGGCGCTATGGCAGATCGTAAGTCATAAGTCAGAGTGAATAGGTAATAAGTAAAGGGGGGAGGGATAAAATAAGATTATGAAAGATGTAAAAGCCAAAAAGGCCTTGGGTCAGCATTTCCTTACCGATATGGAGGCTGCCCGAAGGATAGCAGACACAATAAGCGTTGCTGAGCTTCCCGAATCGGCAAAGAAATGGGGAGAGCTCCCCGTAGTGGAAATAGGCCCCGGAATGGGAGTACTTTCCCAGTTCCTTCTTGAACAAGGAAGGGAAGTGAAGGCGGTGGAGATAGATACCGAAAGTGTAAGATGGCTTGAAAAGAAGATGCCCTCTCTGCAGGTCGTGGAAGGGGATTTCCTGCAGATTGATCCTTCCTCCCTTTTCGAGGGAGAGAAAGCCCTTATAGGTAATTATCCTTATAATATCTCCTCCCAGATATTTTTCCGGGTGTTGGATTATAAAGAGCAGTTTCCGGTAGTAGCCGGAATGTTACAGAAAGAGGTAGCTGAACGGATATGCGCCGCTCCCGGTGGAAGAGTAAGGGGGATACTGTCGGTGTTGCTTCAGGCATGGTATGACTGCGAGTATCTGTTTACGGTAGGACCGGAGAAATTCTCGCCGGCCCCGAAAGTGCAGAGCGGAGTATTGCGCTTAGTGCGCAACGACCGCCAAAGCTTAGGTTGCGACGAGAAGAAATTCAAGACCGTCGTAAAGACAGCCTTCGGCCAGCGGCGTAAGACCTTGCGCAACTCACTTTCCGGCCTTATAGAAGATAAGGAGAGTCCGCGGAGCAAGCAATTGTTGGAAAGCGAGGTAATGGGCCTTCGGCCTGAGCGTCTCAGTGTAGAGGATTTCATAGACCTTACCAATGCTATCTACGGCTGAAATAAAATAAGGGGGCAAAATAGGGAGTTAAGGAAGGAGGATTATATAAAGGGTACAGATAAAGATGAATGAAGAGATAAAGAGTGTAAAGCAGAGGTTTTCCATAGTAGGGAACTCCCCGGCGCTTGACAGGGCCATCGAGCGGGCTGTAAGGGTAGCTCCGATAGACCTGTCTGTATTGGTATTGGGCGAAAGCGGATCGGGCAAGGAATTTTTCCCACAGATCATTCATCAGTATGGCTCGCGGAAGCATAAGAAATATATAGCCGTCAATTGCGGGGCGATCCCGGAAGGGACGATAGACAGCGAACTGTTCGGCCATGAGAAAGGATCCTTCACCGGGGCCATATCAGCCCGCAAAGGATACTTCGAGGAGGCAGACGGGGGCACCATCTTCTTGGATGAGGTAGCTGAATTACCTTTGACCACCCAGGCACGCCTTTTGCGCGTACTCGAGACAGGCGAGTTCATGAAGGTAGGCAGCTCAACGGTCCAGAAAACCGATATAAGGGTAGTAGCGGCTACAAACGTAGACCTGCTCGAAGCTGTAAAGAAAGGAAAATTCCGCGAGGATCTCTATTACCGCCTCTCGACGGTAGTGATAAATGTACCCCCTTTGTCAGAAAGAGGGGACGACATACATCTTCTTGCCCGTAAATTCGCCTCCGACTTCTCATCTAAGTATATGACCGAACCCATCAGCTTCTCAGAGGATGCCCAGCGGGTGATGCGTCTTTACCGTTGGCCTGGAAATGTGAGGCAGCTTAAGAATGTGGTAGATCAATTGGCATTGTTCGATGCCGGAAAAGAGATAGACCGCAATACCCTGATGGATATGCTGCCATCGGCCAAGAGCGCTACTCCACCGGCGCTGAAGGATCAGGAGGTAAGCTACGAGAGCGAACGCCGTCTGCTATGGCAGATGCTGATGCAGCTTAAGTCAGAGGTAGAGGAGCTACGCGAAGGGCGTGGCGCGACCTCGCAGAAAGGCATAAAGGAAATGGGAGAGGCCCCGGCATGGCTGCCGGCTCCCCAGCATCTCTATAGCGGATCTTATCAGGATATGGAGGAAGGACCGGCATCCTTAGAAGATGCTGAATGGGAGGCTATACGCGGTGCACTGCTACGTAATGACGGTAACAAGAACAAGGCAGCCGAAGAGTTAGGGATCTCCCTGCGCACCCTATACCGAAAAATAAAACTACATGAAACGGAAGAAAACGAAAAAGGAGTGGATTAAAGGGATGGTTCCGGGCCGGATACGTAACGCAGGGATAGGGGTAGTGACGCTGCTGATGCTGTTAGTGGTCATGGCCGGATGTACTATCAGTTACAAGTTCAACGGCTCTGCCCTTAACTACGACATATATAAGACCATCAACATATCGGAATTTCCGATACGTGCGGCTTTGGTTTATCCTCCGCTGCAGCAGACGTTCGAGAATAAGCTGATGGATGCGGTAACGCGCCAGACTCGGCTGCAGGAAGTAGATGGGAAAGCGGATCTGAGTATGAGCGGCGAGATAACGGGTTACTCCCTTTCTCCGCAGGCCGTAGGTGAGGACGCATACGCTACAGAGACGCGCCTTACTATAACGGTAAGGGTGAAATACACCGACCATAAGAATCCGGCTAACGATATAGACCAATCATTCTCGGCCTACCGTCAGTTCTCGAGCTCGCTGATGCTGACCGATGTCCAGGATGACCTTTGTCAGGAGATTTCCGCCGAATTGGTAGACCTGATATTCAACGCTACCCTCGGCAACTGGTAGGCGTATGCGGGAATATTGGGGAAATAAGGAAAAATTTTATTAAATTTGTGGAATGTAGGGGAATGTAGGGATATTTAAAGGGGATCAACTAAGAAAAAATCAAAATACAAGATAAAATGGCCCAGAAGGAACTGAACGAACAGGAAAGACAGCGCCGCCAGAGCATGGAAGCGCTGCGTGAACGCGGTATAGAGCCCTATCCGGCAGCCGAATATGTAGTTACCGGATATAGCGACGAGATAAAGGAGAATTTCAAGGATGAAGAGGAGGAAAAGCGCGAGGTTACGGTAGCAGGCCGTATCATGAGCCGCCGTATCATGGGTAAGGCCTCCTTTATTGAACTTCAAGACTCCAAAGGTCGTATCCAGGTCTATATCAGCCGCGATGATATCTGTCCGGGAGAAGACAAGGAATTTTATAATGTAGTGTTCAAGAAACTTCTGGACATAGGGGATTTCATCGGTGTGAAGGGATTCGTATTCCGTACTCAGATGGGAGAGATTACCATCCATGCCCAGGAGATAACGGTGCTCAGCAAGAGCCTGCGCCCCCTGCCGATCGTGAAGATGAAGGATGGCAAGGCTTACGATGCCTTTACCGATCCTGAGCAGCGTTACCGTCAGCGTTACCTTGACCTTATAGTGAATCCGGGTGTGAAGGAGATCTTCCTAAAGCGTACCAAGGTAGTCAACACCATGCGCGATTATTTCAACGAGCATGGATATATAGAGGTAGAGACCCCGATCCTGCAATCCATAGCCGGCGGAGCCTCAGCACGTCCGTTCATTACCCATCATAACTCGTTGGATATAGACCTCTACATGCGTATCGCCACCGAGCTTTACCTGAAGCGTCTTATCGTAGGTGGGTTCGAAGGGGTCTATGAAATAGGCAAGAACTTCCGTAACGAAGGTATGGACCGTAACCATAACCCTGAGTTCACCTGTATGGAGATATATGTAGCCTACAAGGACTATAACTGGATGATGCGCTTTACCGAGAAGATGCTCGAAAGGATATGCATCGCGGTAAATGGTTCTACCGAGGTTCAGGTAGGGGATAACCTCATATCCTTCAAGGCTCCGTACCGTCGCGTGACGATGCGGGAAGCGATCCTGGAGAATGCCGGCTTCGATATCGAAGGCAAGAGCGAGGAGGAACTGCGTGCCTATTGTAAGAGCAACGGCATAGAGGTAGACGAGACCTTCGGTAAGGGTAAGCTGATAGACGAGATATTCGGCGAGAAGGCCGAAGGAAAGTACATCCAGCCGACCTTCATTATCGATTATCCTATAGAGATGTCTCCTCTTACCAAGAAGCATCGTGATAATCCGGAACTGACCGAACGCTTCGAGCTGATGGTGAACGGTAAGGAATTGGCCAACGCCTATTCCGAGCTAAACGATCCGATCGACCAGTATGAGAGATTCGTAGACCAGATGAAACTTGCTGCCAAAGGAGACGACGAGGCGATGATCATAGACCATGACTTCGTACGCGCCCTTGAATATGGTATGCCGCCGACATCAGGTATGGGCATAGGTATAGACCGCTTGGTTATGCTTATGACCGGCAAGCCTTATATCCAGGAAGTGCTGCTCTTCCCGCAGATGCGTCCCGAGGTGTCTACACCCAAGGAAAACAAAGAAGCTGAACAGGCAGCCGACCGCGAGGCTCAGATAGAAGCCAACGCATAAAATAAAAAAGACCTTAAACCAAACCTGACTACTATGGAAACCCTGGGTAAGATAGCGGTATTGGGCGGCGGTAGCTGGGCTACGGCCTTAGCGAAGCTGCTGCTCTCCGACCAACCCTGCATATCATGGTATATGCGGCGTCCAGACCGTATAGAAGATTTCGTGAAGTGCGGCCATAATCCGGTATATCTAACTGATGTGAATTTCGATATCGAAAGAATTGATTTCACCTCGGATATCAACGAAGCCTGCTCGCAGGCCGATACGATAGTGGTAGCGGTCCCCTCACCTTATTTTAAGGATCATGCCGAGAAGATAAGAGTGGACCTGAGCCATAAGAATATTGTGTCGGCGGTAAAGGGTATAGTGCCCGATGACAATATGATAGTTACGGATTACTTCTCCAGCCGTTTCGGTGTGCCGGAAGATAATCTGCTGGTCATCGGCGGACCATGCCATGCTGAGGAAGTAGCCCTTGACCGTCTCTCTTACCTGACTATAGGTTGCAGCAACACCATCAAGGCCCAGGCTTTCGCCTCCCTGATAGCCGGTAAGCGTATGAAGACCATCATCTCGAACGATGTAGACGGTATAGAGTATGCAGCGGTGTTGAAGAATGTGTATGCTATCGCTGCCGGTATGGTAAACGGTATGAAGACCGGTGATAACTTCATGGCTATGTTGGTATCGAACGCCATACGGGAGATGAGGTCCTTCATAGATACTATTTCGCCGATGAGACGCGATATAGATAAGTCAGCATATTTGGGAGACCTGTTGGTAACGGCCTACAGTCGTTTCTCACGCAACCATAACTTCGGGTCCATGATAGGAAAAGGTTATAGTGTCCAGGCGGCCAAGATGGAGATGAGCCAGGTAGCAGAAGGATATTACGGTACGAAGTGCATCTATGAGATTAACTCCAACCCTGAATTGCAGGTTGAGATGCCGATCCTGGATGCGATGTACGGTATATTGTATGCCGGCCGGAGTCCGAAAAAGGCCCTCAAGGCAATGGCAGCCTCCTTTACCTAAACCTTTTTATATATCCGGGGCGTTTTAATGTAGGGACATCGCTTTGCGATGTATACCGGTTATCGGAACATGGGTTATCCGTGACCGGGTTGACATGCCAAAGGCATGTCCCTACAAATTAAAACTAAAATTATAAAAGTACAAAATATTATGGATACATTGAAACTGGACATTTCACATGCCCTTTATTTCGCAGAAAAAGAATTTAACGGCAACGAAGCAGCCGCTGTAGAGGCTGTAACGGATGTAGAGACCGGACGCGCAGCCGGCTCCGATTTCTTGGGATGGGTGAAGCTTCCTTCCGAGACCGCAGCCAATACAGAGCTTCTTAGCCGTATCAAGGCTACCGCAGCCCGTCTGCAGGAGAACTGTGACTATGTAGTATGCGTAGGAATCGGCGGCAGTTACCTTGGCGCTAAAGCCGTTATCTCCGCCCTTTCAAATAACTTTGCCGACTTAGTTGATCCGGCTCCGAAGCGTCCGCGTGTAGTGTTCGCCGGCCAGAACATAGGTGAGGAGTATCTCGGTGAGCTGAAAGACCTCCTGAAAGGGAAGCGTTTCGGTATCATCGTTATCTCCAAATCCGGCACCACTACCGAGCCTGCTATCGCATTCCGTATGCTTAAAGCTCAGTTAGAAGAGCAGGCAGGTAAGGATAAGGCTAAGGATCTGATCGTAGCCGTAACAGATGCCAAGAAGGGTGCGCTTCGCACAATGTCCGATCAGGAAGGTTACGAGACTTACGTAATTCCTGACAATGTTGGCGGACGTTTCTCAGTGCTCACCCCGGTAGGATTGCTGCCGATCGCAGTGGCCGGTTTCGATATCGACAAATTGGTAGAAGGAGCTGCCAATATGGAGAACACTACCTTGCATCCGGGTCCCAACAATCCGGCTGAGACTTATGCCCGTATGCGTAACGCCCTTTACCAGAGCGGCAAGAAGATCGAGATCTTGGTTAACTACAACCCGAAACTCCATTATTTTTCTGAATGGTGGAAACAGCTTTACGGCGAGAGCGAGGGTAAGGATGGCAAGGGTATCTTCCCGGCATCTGTAGATCTGACCACTGATTTGCACTCTATGGGCCAGTGGATCCAGGAAGGTGAGCGTACTATCTTCGAGACCGTGATCTCTGTGAAGAAGCCTTCGATCACCCAGCGTATACCTGAAGATGCCCAGAATCTTGACGGCATCAACTTCATGGCCGGTAAGAATGTGGATGAGGTCAACAAGATGGCTGAGTTAGGTACCATGATCGCCCATGTAGAGGGAGGAGTGCCTAACATGCGTATCGAGATCCATTCCTTGGATGAGTACACGCTCGGTCAGCTGATCTACTTCTTCGAGAAGGCTTGCGGCATCTCAGGCTACATGCTCGGCGTCAACCCCTTCAACCAGCCTGGCGTAGAGGCTTACAAGAAGAACATGTTCGCCCTTCTCGAAAAGCCCGGATACGAGAAAGAGACCGAGGCAATCAAGGCCAAGCTGAACAAGTAAGATTACTTCAGTTTCGCAAGCAATGGCTTGCGGATAATTGTTAAAGATAGAAAGAGTGGAAAAGCCGGTCCGTGTGGGCCGGCTTTTTTGCGTTAGTATAGTGTTATGTTTAATAAATGAGGTATTTGGGGGGAGTTTTCAATAAAAAAGGGCAGATATGCGTTAAAGGAAAAAAGAAGTTAAGTCTATAAGATAAGTATATAATAGGATATAAAACCCTTCGAATCATGAGATACGCCAAGTTCAAAGAAGCCCTTCAAGGAGAGTCTGTCTATCCTGCTACCGATGCGATATATAATTGGATTGTAGATACCGCCGAAGAGGTGACGGTTAAGAAAAATAAAGTCCTTATAGATTACGGTGAAGTGGAAGATAGCGTCTATTTCATCCTGGAAGGAATAATGCGCGGGACAATTGTCAATAAAGAAGGAGTAGAACGCACACTCGGATTCGGTGAGGTCGGAACCCTTATCTATTCATCCCAATGCTATACCTTAGGACGTCCGTCGTTGAAAAGATATGTGGCCTGTTGTCCTTCGACGGTACTGAGGATACCGAAATTGGTGCTGAACCGCCATATTGACGAGGATCACGAGTTCTGCCGTTGGTTTATGGGAGCGCTCTCTCTTGCCGTGTGCTATAGGGATCTGCGCCATGAAGGCCTGAACGGGGATGCCTTGTATAAATACAAGTACATCAAGGAGCATCGTCCGGCCATAATCCAGCATGTGTCCAATAGGGTCCTGGCCTCTTATCTTAATATAACTGAGGTACATCTGAGCCGTATAAAGAAGCAGATCCTTCTGGAATCTTAAACTGCTAAAAGGGAGGGGAATATACCTGCAAAAGGAAAGAATACTTCATTGTCTTAGTTCTTCTGTCTTTTCTGTCCTAAGGGATAATTTAACTTATGTTATTGGTTAAGTCCGTCATGGGGTGTACTTTTGCAAATCATCCCATCTTTAATTATCAATAATGAAAGTGTAATACTCAAAAACCTACTTTTATGCAGCATCCTATTTTTACCAGATTGAAAAGGATTCTTCCCGTAGGGTTGGGCATATTGGGTACAGCCTCAGTGATGTGGGCGGCCGGTATCCTGCCGTATGGAAATTCCTTATCAGGCGAAATCAAGGATTATCGCCTGAGACAGTCGGACTCCCGCCAACGGGATCCTAAACTTGATGAACGTATAGGAGCGCCATTGGTACAGCACTCCAAGAAATTCAACACTAAAAAGACAAGAAAAGCGGGTCCGGGACTTGTAGAGGGTATGCCGCCGATGGAAGGCCTCCTGATCAAGACCGACAGCTGGACAGCCAGTTACGAAGGTTCCCATCCCGGTTTTTATCAGATTCCCCTTGATGAGGTACCCCAGCAGTTAAGTCTATTGAAGGAAATCTCGGACCTGCCCTGGACTTTCTTCGGTTCATTCGGCGCTGTATATACCCCGGATGCCTTTTATTTCAACTTGGCTGATTATGATAACGGGAAGCTCAAAGGGACATATCATTACCTGTTTAATCCCCAGACTTGGGAAATAGACAGGGCATGGCATACGGATGACTTCCACGTTTGGGTGAACTCCGGCGCCTACGATCCTACCTCGGGTCTGGTTTATGCCAATATCACCATGGCCGATGAGCATTACAACGCGTTCGCAACCTTTGACATCAATACCGGCCAGGAGACCATCATAACCGAATTGCCGTCGGATGCGGCCCATGCCATGATGTACGGCACTTACCGCCTTGCCTTTACCTCTGACGGCCAGCTTTATGGCATATCTTGTCCCCGCCCGGAAAACCCGGAAGATGGATGGGACATGTACCTGGTAAAGGTCGACAAATCAAACGGTCAGGTCTCTCCGGTAGGAAAATTAGATATCGACTATAATGTAGTGGGAGCGGAATATAGTTTCACCATTGACCCTACCGATTCGAAAGGTTATTTAGTATTCAATGCCTATGAAGGTAAGGGAGTTAACGGATCGTTGTATTCCATATCGCTAAATGACGCCTCCACACAGCTCGTTTATGAGTTGCCGGACAACGAGGGCTTTAAGCATATATGGTTCCCTTATACCGTTTCGGATGATGTACCGGGTGTGGTGACTGATTTCGCAGTTGACTTCATGGATGATTCCTTAGATGGAACTATCTCTTTCACTTTGCCATCCGAGACAATGGGCGGCGATCCAATGAGTGGGTCCCTCTCCTATGAAATCACCTTGAGCGGTAATCCGTTGGCAAGTGGTTCAGGTAATGCCGGGGAACATATGTCGGTGAATGTCAGCGTACCTGCTTCAGGCTATTATTCTATCGGCTTAAGAGTCAAGAACCAGCACGGCTACAATGCTGTAACAAACATCGATACCCATATAGGGCGCGACATTCCCTCGATAATGCAGAATGTAGTGGCGACCTTCGACCGGGATTCCCAGATGCTTACATTGACATGGGATACCCCGGAACCATTGAACGGCGGTTACTTCGAACCCGAGAATCTTACCTATACCATTACCGACTACTTCGGAACATCCGTAAACGGTATTACCGGAAATTCATATACAGTACACTTAGATGAGCCGGAAAGTGGTTTCTATGACTGGTATTTCCGTATACGTCCCGTATATGACGGCCAGACTTATCAGTCGGTCAGCTCAAACCGTGTGATTATCGGTAATATGGTGCTTCCTTTTGAATGTGGTTTCACCGGTTTGGATTCCCGCGGCTTTACTTTCATCAACGCCAATAAAGACTGGCGCGAGTGGGAGATCAGTACCCTTTGGAACCACATGACCCTTCAGGGGAATTATTCCGAAGCTTCCGATGACTGGGCTATATTGCCTCCTACAGATATGAAGGCCGGATTGGCTTATCGTGTGAATATGGACGTGCGTCCGCTGATGCCGACTATGCCGGAGACGTTTACCCTGAATGTAGGTAACGATACGACCGTCTCAGCCCTGAAAGATAATGTCATTTTGGCTGAGACCACTATCTCCAATTCCTACTATGGGGAGAATATCGTACATGCCTATTACGCACCTCCGACCGACGGGCGTTATTATTTCGCTATCCACGGTATCACACCTCCTCAGAACGGTACGCTCTATGTAGGTAACGTAAGCATAGAGGAACCGGTATCGGCATCCTTAGCTGCCGAGATGATCGATTTCACAGTATCACGATCTGAAGATGGTACGCTGAAAGCTATCCTGAGTTTCACAGCCTCCTCTACAGATATCGCCGGGAATCCTCTCTCGAGTCTGACCAAGATCATAATCAAACGTAATGACGAGGTATTGGAAGAGCTCCAGGCTTCCCCGGGCCAGCATATAACCTGGACCGACAACACAGTTCCTGAAAACGGTACCTATACATATTCTGTAATTCCGGTAACTTCCGAAGGTGAAGGTATACCCTGTATACGCGAGGCCTTCATCGGAGTGCGTGTGCCTTCAGGCATCACCTCCATCACAGCCCGTAAGGGTGTGGATACCGGCCACTTCATCGTAGAGTGGGATAGCGATCCGGTAGATGTAGCCGGTGAGCCTTTCGATGAGGAACAGCTCTCTTATAACCTCTATGTAGGAAGTTACTATGATGAGGAGCCGATTACCATCGGTACCGGTCTGAAGAGCAAGAAGAAAATCTACCGGGTATGCCAGGCTGACGATCCGCAGAGGATAGTGTTCTTCCGAGTTGAGCCGGTAAACAATGCCGGAGCCGGCACTGGTGAGGTTACGGAAGCCATCTTCGCGGGTAAGCCGGATGAGACTCCCTTCGTAGAGTCCTTCGCCAATAAGGCTCCCCACCATATCTATTACTTGGATTATCATCCCTACTACTATGCTACTTGGTTGTTCTCAGGCGACACCGATTTCCCCGGCATAGAATCAGTAGACGGCGATAACGGTTTCATAGCCTTCGGCAGTCTGGATCCGGGCAACAAGGCCTCTTATATATCCGGATACATAGACCTCGCAGGACTGGAGTCCCCGGTATTCTCCTATTTCTATTATACATGGGAATATTCCAATACCGTCGAGCTCGAGATCAACGATGGCGAGGAATGGATACCGGTAGACAGCTTCGCTTCAAGTGATCATTACAATGTAGATGGTGAAGAGCGTTGGGTAAGACGCGCCATAGACCTTTCGCAGTTCTCCGGCAAGATTATCCGTTACCGCTTGGTCGGAAAATGCGTAGATGCCCTCTATACCTTGATAGATAATATCCATATCGGAGACAGCCATGACAAGGACCTGGATATTTCCGGCTTCAAGGCCAAATCCAAAGTGAAGGCAGGTGAGGAATTCACCCTCCCGGGAATCATCTCAAACTATGGTGCCCTCTCTTCAGGTGAATTCTTGGTTAACCTGTATGACAATGGCGAATTGGTAGAATCCGTAGAGGTCGAAAACGTAGAGCCGGGAGCTTCCGAGAAAGTCAGCTTTACGCGCAGCATCTCCATGGCCGAGGAACCGGAGCATATCTACTATATGGAAGTGATATGTGATGGTGATGAGGAACTTTCCAATAACCGGACTCCGGAATTGAAGGTATCCTGTATGCGTACTATGTATCCCGAACCGCAATCCCTGAACGGAGGAGAGGTCTATGGAGGCATAGAGCTTATCTGGGATGAGCCGGATCTGAGTGGCGATAGACGTATAACGGTAACCGATGATGTAGAGGACTATCCGGACTTCTCGATCGGCCTTCCCAACTCTGAGGTGCCGAATGATGATACCGGCGAATGGAAAATGGTAGATGCCGATCAGGCTTATACGTATACTTTCAATGGAGCCAATAATCATTACAATCGTCAGGCCAAGATGTCCTTCATGGTATTCAATCCGTCAGCTGCCGGTGTTGATACCGACCTGAGCGATATCTGGAGACCTCATTCGGGCGATAAGATGTTCGCCTCCTTCCTGCCGGTACGTATCGAGGACCTTCCCTTCAACGATCCCGCCTCTTACGTAGAAAAGGATGACTGGATGATTTCACCGTTGCTTACCGGTGAGGCCCAGACAATCTCCTTCTACGCCCGTACAATGAGTACTACCTACTCTAAAGAACAGTTCGAGTTCTACTACTCAACTTCTCCGACTCCATCCATAGAGGATATGGTACGCGTAGGAGATGTGATGGAAGCCGATTACGAATGGGAGGCATACGAATTTGAACTGCCGGAAGGTACAACTTACTTCGCAATCCGCAACATAGGTGCCGAAGGATTCGTGTTCTTGGTAGATGATATTGTTTACCGTCCCGCCTCCGCAGCCGGTATCGGAATCGAGCTGAAAGGATACAACGTTTACCGCGACTGTGTGCTCATCACCGATACCCCGGTAACCGAGACAACATATCTGGACCGCAACGCGATTGCCGGTAACCACTCCTATCAGGTAACGGCCGTCTATGACCGTGGCGAGTCTATCCCGGCTCAGATCTCCCTGGACTTCTCCCATGTGAACGCTATCGATGGCGGCAAAGTCAGTGTCTATGGCCGCAAGGGTTATGTACGCGCTGAGAATGTAACCGGAATGGAGGTATCACTGCAGAACGCAGATGGACGTGTAATACGCTCTGTTGTCAGCCACGAACCTACAGTAACGTTTGAGGTTCCGGCCGGTATCTATATCGCTACTATCAATGGTCTGGGCTATAAGGTAGTGGTGAAATAAACAGGTGAAGCTGTAAGAGGCTTCCATAAATTAAAATCAACTCTTTTGGCGGGTGTGGCCCTGAACATCCCGATGGTATGGTCCTTCAGGGACACACCCGCCTCAAACAAAACCAATATTCTATGAAACATTTTCCTAAATTAGCATTAGCGGCAGGTTTAGTTCTATCAGCCGCTACGGCACAGGCAACTGTGGAGTTCCAACTTACCATAGACAATCCGGATTATGTGAAGGTCTCGGTAGACTGGAGCGAAATCGAAGTTGCGGCCGGTACCACTACCATGGCCCTCGATGATTTTAGCAACTTTTCTATTGAGTCCAGAAACTCAAGCCAGCATATCTTGCAGGAGGTATTGGTAGACGGAGTAAACCAACTCACGAGTCTCGGCTCAAGTTTTTACCGTAACCAATATAACCTGTCAGAGTTAAACGGTACGGAAATCAAGGTACATAGCTCTCTGATCGATGATATGCGTACCGGTACGTTTACAGTAACGGTAGATAACCCGGCACGTCTCTCTTACGTATCGACCAACGGCTATCCCAGCTCTCAGGTCAAGCTCAATGAACTGGTGGCCGGAGAACCTTATACTGTACATTTCATTCCGGACCTCAATACCACCATCAGCTTTAATTCTAACGGCGGTCCGCTCTATAAGGTGCTAAAGAATGGCGAGGAACTGACCCCGGACTCTTACGGCAGCTACTCTTCTATTGAAATCGAAGAGGGAATGTCTATGGAGGTATTCGGTAATTACCCGGACATAATGTCTAACCTTACCTTCAATTTCCAGGGAGAGGCCGCTAACCTGTTCAGCCATCTTTATATCTATGGAGATGCTTCTACCGGATTTGCAAAGACTGAGGTTGAGGTAGTGGATAACCAGGCTCAGGTACCCATCGGTTCTCAGATTATAATCGAATTTACTCCCGACTATAACAACTACATCTTCAACAGCTTCAAGGTAGGTGCTAAGGAGATAACCAACATTTATCTTACTACTCAACAGTATATTACGGATGAGGAAGTTGAGATTCTTCTTGATGCTGAACTCTCTGAGCCGGTAAATGTAACCTTCAATGTAACCGGAGCTGAAGGTCTGGTAGTAAACCGTAAGGAGGCAAGCGATATCCTGACCTTCTCCGAAGGCAGCAACCCTGTTACACTCTATGCTACCAATCTGGAGCTTACTATCAAATCATATCCTACTTACGAGATCGAAAGCGTATATCTGGACGGCGAGGAACAGAATAAGTCTTGGAACGGCGATTACCGTTTCTATACCTACAACTCCCCGATCCATGATGGTTCTGTAATCGATATCGTAGCGTCAGCTAAGAATTCCTATAAGGCTTACATTACTGTAGAGGATGCTTCTCTGGTAGTTCTGAAGAGAAACCGCAGCCAGTGGTGTGAAGAGACCATAGCTCTTCAGAATGGCCGCAATGAACTGGTTTGCACTGACGGTAACAATTCCTTCTATTTGGAGGCTTCTTCTACCGGATACATCAATGGTGTGAACATGAATTTCGATGAGGATGTCGTTAGGAACTGGTATGGTGCGTTCGAGTTTACCGTAGATGCAGACTACGAGGTTATGGTAACAGCTGAGCCTATAGTTAAGGAAGGTGAGTTCATCCTTTACATTGATGATCTGAAGAGTAAGAACCTCTCTTCCTTCTCCTGGACCAACAATATAGTGAAGGATAATGACAAGACTCTTGAAAGCGGTTATAACGTATGTAACTTCTTCCATGCTTACAATCCTTTCAAGACCCAGGCATATTTTGTATACGGTGAGCCGGTAACTTACGCGCTGTATGTAAATGACGAGCGTCAGGAAGTAACTTATCCCTCTTACCCGAGCAACGAGATCAACCTTGCTATCGGTGATGTTGTGAAAGTATATCTTACTGATGATGATCCGCAGTTCTATCAGGTAACCTTTGGCAATACCTTTGAGAACATTACCTATGATGTAATCAAGAGCTTGGAAGATACTTCAGCAGCTGTAAGCGTTCTGAAGGGCACCCGTTTCGACTTCCAGCCTGTACTTCCCGATGATGGCAATGAGTACGGTGTATTCGTTAACTCTGAATTCGTAGAGCCCGGTGAGGATGGTCTATATCATGTAGAGATCTTCGAGGATACCGATATAGTACTTTCTAACCTTGTAGGGGTAGCCCAGATCGAGGCAAAGGATGCGGAGATGTACTTCACAGTTGACGGAGTGCGCCTCTATGAACGTCCTACCGCTTCCGGTATCTACATCCGCGTAAAGGGTAACCGTACCTCCAAGATAGTGGTACGATAAGGCAGAAAATGCTAAAAAACGGCCTTACTGCAAAATTTTTGCAGTCAATTTAAGATAGTTAAACATATTTAATACCCTGCGTTTTGCATTATGAAACGCAGGGTATTATCTTTGCATTAAAAATAAAATACTATGGCAAAGAAAAGCAGCAAAAAAGCCCCAATAGTACGTATCGAGGATGCGGAGCAGAAGCTCAAGGCCCTCAACGTAACCATGGCGCATCTCGAAAAGAATTTCGGTGCGGGCGCTATCATGCGTCTTGGGGATAACTCGATACAGGATGTGGAGACCGTCTCCACAGGTTCTATAGGGGTAGACTTCGCACTTGGTGTGGGGGGTCTGCCGCGCGGAAGGATCACTGAGATCTTCGGTCCCGAGTCTTCAGGTAAGACTACCTTGGCAATCCATGTAATCGCCGAGGCCCAGAAGGCGGGTGGTATCTGCGCCATAATCGATGCCGAACATGCATTCGACCGTTTCTATGCGGAAAAGCTGGGTGTGGATGTCAATAATCTTTGG
>CAZKJP010000042.1:0-21142 GCA_964553075.1 uncultured Sangeribacter sp.
CAAAGTTACAACCCGGCTACAACCTCCAAAAGGTGTATTTCAATTAATGCTTACCCTCAAAATCCTACCAAACTTTTACAGCCAGAGTCCGCGCTTGTCCGTAAAGGGTCTGGTTGAGTCTGCGTAATGTCCAGTTGATTGCCTTGAATTTCGTTGGCAAAGTCATATCACAGATTCTCCATTTGCCACACGTTCACCCCAAAGATGGAGCATTTGATTGTGCGTATATATCTTGTGATTGCAAGAAAGGAGCGATCTGATACGTATTCTTATCCAATTTCTCTGAAAAATAAGAAGCCCGACCCCTAACGTCTCGCGTTCAGAATCGGGTTCACTAATGTCTCACAAATTAAAACGTTGCAATTGCAGCTATCTGTTCGTTTAATTTCAATTCAATGGAGTCATCATCTTCACATACCCACTTGCTCTTATCATTAGTTAGGAATACATATACATCTGCTTCCTTCAAGCTATCTATTACTACGCACAGACGATATTTATCCTTGTGTTTAGACATTTGTTCGTATTCATTACGGGAGATTCTAACATATGGCTCATGATTTCCTTGGCCTTTTACCTCTAGATACAATCGGTGTTTACCATTTGTTGCTTCCAAATCCCAGCCGTAGTTCTGAGATTGAACATCCACAATCTGATAGCCTCTCTCTTCATAGAGATTCCATACTGCCTTAATCGCTGCCTGTTCAATTTTTGTTCTGGCTTCCGATGAAACGTTTGAAAAATTACTGTGATGCTTTTCCCGTTTGGTCTTATAGGCATTAATATAGTCGATGATTTCAGCTTTAAACGGTTCGATTTCTTTAGCGTCAGCATACCAAATATTTGATCGTCCCGGATAGTTTTTAATTTGCCGGGGAATTTGCATTACTCGTTCATCAACCGGAAGCAATGTACACTCACACAAATCTGCCATCACATAATAGCCATATTCATTACGCTGTGATGCCTTAGATTTCTGGCACTCTCGGAATACAGTGGCGTGTTTGTACCACCCAACTATCCAACTTCCTCCAAATACAGGATTTGTAGCAAACCATACGACTATAACATCATCTAAACATTTCTCTTCTAGAGGCAGAAGGGAATCTATACGGTGTAAATCAATACAGTCCCCGGCTGGTTGAAAGTAGCCGTAACATTTACCATTTAAATCCTGAAAATTAAATGCCTCATGTTTATCGGCATCTGAATAAGAACCACCGCCGGATATGAGATCAGAAGTATTTTGTCCGTTATAACTTATCATCCAACCAATATTGGCAAAAAGAATCCTACATGTTGTTTTCACAGTAGTTACAAACTTTGCTGGATGAAAATATTCCGTTATATCCTCATCCTCACATTTTGCTTCATGTCTTATGTAGCGTTTATTTTTGATAAGAACAGTAAAATCCTCTCGTCCCCCTTTTACCGCTCCCACAGGATGCTGTTCCCTATATGCAAAGAATATACTCGATGGAATAATGAATATGCCTTTCACATCGGCGGCAAGAATAATATAGGCGATTCTTTCATTCTTAATTATTTCTGGATCTATGCTATACCACCATGTTTTGGGTATATATCCGAAATCTTTTGATCCTCTGAAATAGAGGTTGCCCATTGAAGAAGAATAGATCGATCTTTTTCCAGGGCATTTTACTATATTCTTGAACCGTGATGGAAGAAGATTGATCGACTGTTCTATGGTAAGGTAGCACATGGCATCGGAAGATGATGTATTAACGAATGTTAAAATATTTAATTTCGGTTTTTTCAACCCGATTCAGTGGGGTTGAATGGGGTTGAAAACGCAAATTTTTCAGAATTCGCTGACAATTTGCTGACAAAATTTCAAAGAGAAATCCCGCAACCATTGAATTTCAATGAGTTACGGGATTAATTGTGCCCAGAACAGGAGTCGAACCTGCACGTCTCTCGACACTCGCACCTGAAACGAGCGCGTCTACCATTCCGCCACCTGGGCTTTGCGTCTGCAAAGTTAACGCTTTTTTTTTAGTTGGCCAAATTTTTTGAGAGGTTTTTTGAATAAAAAATGGAGGGATGGGGAAATGGAGAATGGAGAATGGAGAATGGAGAATGGAGAATGGAGAATGGAAAATGGAGGAGAGCCGGCCCTGAAGGTGTCATCTTGACATTATGACATGATGACAATTTGACATGGGGGTCAAAATGTCATCTTGACAAGATGACATCCGGGGCCGGCTCTCAATGATGGGCAGAAGGGGGTATTTTACGGCGCGGGGACGCGCCTCCTCCCCAGTTACTTTTACGGGGCGAGGGCGCCCCTCTTCCCAGTTACGCCCCTCCTCCCCAGTTACTTTTACGGGGCGGGGGCGCCCCTCATCCCAGTTAAGGCTCCTCCCCGGTTAGCGGGCGATCTTTTCGGTGTGGGTGCCGGCGCGGCGGATGTAGATGCCTTTGGCGGTCGGCTCGGCGATGCGATGGCCCTGGAGGTCATACCATTCTACGGGGGCGTCCGCATCTGCGGCTTCTACTTTCGGTGCTGAGGCTCCTCCTGGAATGGTGAGGGTTGTGGGAGTGGCCATCTCATCGTTGGTCCAGAAGCTAAGCGGATTGTAGTTCGGGAAGTGGAGTACCCATCCATCGGGCGGTATATTGATTACTCCCTCTTCCAGTGTGGCTACATACTGGGGATAGGCCTCGGCGTATTCTTCGTAAGTCGGGTATTTGGCCGGCGAGATGAAGTTCTCGCAGTGGCTGTAGACTACGATCTCGTCGCGTACGGGATGGATGATGCCGGTGTACTGATAAGGTACGACTACAAAGTCGGGGTTGGTGGCATCGATGATGAGCGGTTCGTCAGATCCATAAGGTGCGAGCGCGCCTAAGAGACGGTAATAACCAGGACGACGGTGGCGTTCCTGGACGGTTACGGTCGTAGTGGTGGGACCACCGTTCAGGAAGGGTGAGATGTTGCCGTCGGTGAATTCGGATTCGCCTAATGTAGTCCAATCGGGTACATCCTCTCCGCCCGGCAGTACGATCTTGAAGTCCCCTTCGAAGTTGACGTTCCACCATACGCTGCTTTCCGGGTCATAGTATCCGAAAGAGGAGTTGGGGAAGTAGATGACTCCGTTTTCGAGCGTGCCGTAGTATTCCTGTTCCCAAAGGTTCTCAGGTACAAGCTGGGAGAAATAGTAGTTGAACTCGAAGCCGTTGTAGGCTATGAATTCCTCGGAATATACCTTGTCGGGATTGGATGCGTCTACGTAGAAGTAGTTGTTGTCGGGCGCGCCTACGATCTGGGCTACCGGCGAGCCGGCCCCGTAGGGTATCATACGGAAATACCCTTCGACTTCATCGCTCTCCTCGATTTCGATCTGCCAGTTGAGGCCATACTCGATCTCATCGAATATTGTCAGGAGACCTTCGTACCATGTACCGGTACCGATGGAATGCCATCCGGCCTCTACGATCTTTTGAGGGGCTTTTTTAGGGGTCGGGGCTGAAAAAGCGGTTGCGGAACCTGCCAGCACACAAGCTGAGAGGGCGCAGATTTTGTAGAGATTCTTCATCAATAGTAATGTAGGTTTAGTATAGAACTTATTTCAATTTATCTGCTCAGTCGGGGGTGATAACGGAAGTTTTGCCCCGGGATTGAGTGAATAGATATACAAAGATAATCATAGGGGATGGATATTCCTAATTTTTTTGCCTAAATCCGAATAAGATGATGGAGATACAGAAAATTTTAACTATTTTAGCTAAATGAAAAAGAGTGCTTGGCGGATAGCTGAGTAGTTACAAAGTATGATGGCTTGAAAAAGAGTGCAAGATGAAATTCCGAACGCCGATATCTCCCGAGCCGGGGGTGCTGACCCTGAGTCCGGCTCGTCCAGTAGTGATGTTAGGCTCCTGTTTCGCCGATAACATCTCGCGCCGTATGCGGCGCTGTCTTTGGCGGGCGGAGAATCCATTAGGGGTGTTGTATAACCCGTTGTCAATCGCGGAGGCTCTGACTTTACTGTTAGCCGACATCGGGGTTAGGGAACGTTGCGAGCCGACGGTTTTCCAGTCTTACGGACTCTATCATAGTTGGCTGTTCGATTCCTCAGCCTCGGCTACGGATCGCAGGATTACCTTAGATGTGTTAGCCGCCATGAGCGGACGGCTCCATAATTTGTTGGAGGAGGCCGGGGCATTGTTCGTGACTTTCGGTACAGCTACCGCCTGGTTTCTTTCTGAGGCTCCCGGCTATATGGTAGGTAACTGCCATAAGCAGCCCGCCTCAATGTTCACCTCCCGGCGGTTAGGAATAGAGGAGATAGTATCGCGGTGGAAAGAACTCATCTCACGCCTGCGCGAGGATTATCCCAGTCTGCCGATTATCTTCACCGTCAGTCCGGTCAGATATATAAAGGAAGGATTTACAGAGAACTCCCGCTCAAAGGCTACCCTAATCCTGGCCATCGAGAGGATATGCCGAGAAATGGATGGTTGCCATTATTTTCCGGCATACGAGATATTCATGGATGACCTGCGAGATTACCGGTTTTATGCCTCGGATCTTGTACATCCTTCCGATGAAGGGGTAGATTATGTCTGGGAGCTGTTTCAGGAAACATACCTTGACGAGGAGGGAAGGGGATTGCTGAAGACCGGTCGCGATATAGTGAACCGTTATTTCCATAAACCCAATATCCCAATCCGTACGCAAGCCCAGGAGGAGAATCTCAAGAAATGGAAGGAAGATACCCTGGAAATGCTCTACTATCCCTTCCATGAGGCCTATCCCGAGACGCTGAGATTGGAGGAATTGAAAGATTAAGACCCCACTCCACTGCCACTTAAATTTTTTGAGACGGGGAGTAAGGGAAGAAAAGGGTTGAAAAGCGTTATCATTACAGAGAGACAGGCTTCTTTAATAGAAGTCGTTTAAACGACTTCATAATATACAAGCCAAGAAAACCAAAAGGACAAAAATAATTCTTATCGATATGAGCAGTACTATAAAATCCATCGGTATCCTCACCTCGGGAGGAGATGCTCCCGGCATGAACGCGGCCATCAGGGCCGTGACACGCTCCGCAATCTATTCAGGCTTCAAGGTATTCGGTATCTACCGCGGCTATAAGGGTCTGATTACAGACGAGATCGAGGAGTTCTCGACTCAAAATGTATCAAATATCATCCAGCGTGGCGGTACAATCTTGAAGACCGCGCGTTGTAAAGAATTCCAGACTGTAGAAGGGCGCCAGTGCGCTTACGACGTTATGAAGCGCCGCGGCATCGATGCTCTTTGCGTAATAGGCGGCGACGGATCACTGACCGGCGCGCGTATTTTCGGCAATGAGTTCAACGTACCTATTATCGGTCTGCCGGGTACGATTGACAATGACCTGTACGGCACCGACTCCACTATCGGTTACGATACGGCGCTGAATACCATCATGGAATGTGTCGACAAGATCCGCGACACAGCAACATCCCATGAACGTCTGTTCTTCATCGAGGTTATGGGACGCGATGCGGGCTTCCTGGCATTGAACGGTGCGATCGCCGCCGGGGCCGAGGCTGCTATTATCCCGGAGATCTCGACTCAGGTTGACCAGCTTTCGGAACTGATCCAGAACGGCTTCCGCAAATCCAAGAACAGCTCCATTGTCCTGGTAGCAGAGTCTCCAATAACGGGCGGAGCTATGGGTATGGCCAAGCGTGTTGAAGAGGAGTATCCGGGGTATGATGTACGCGTATCAATCCTTGGCCATCTGCAGCGTGGTGGTTCTCCGACAGCGAAAGACCGTATCCTGGCCTCGCGTATGGGAGCAGCTGCCGTGGATGCGTTGCTTGATGACCAGCGCAATGTGATGATCGGTATCAAGAACGATGAGATTGTCTACGTACCCTTTACCAAGGCAATCAAGAATGACAAGCCGATCAATCCGGAACTGGTTGCCACCCTCCGTCGCCTTTCCATCTGATATTTTCATTCCAACATATACACGCAAAAAAGCCGGAGTACTCCGGCTTTTTTTATTGAGTGGGTATTCTTCCTAAACTACCTTATTCTGAAAGATTCTATCTCCTCTTCTTTGAAGATTTCTTTTTGGAAGAAGATTTTTTGGAAGAGGATTTGGAGGAAGAAGACTTGGCCGATGTACCCTTTGAGGCGGGAATCTTGAGGGTCTTGCCGGCGCGGATATTATCGTTTTTCAGACCGTTAGCAGCCTTAAGCTGCTCCACGCTTACTCCGTATTTCTTCGAGATGGTGTAGAGAGACTCACCGTTCTGTATCGAATGTTCGGAGACAGTAGGCTTGGCCTGCTTCTTTGGTGCCGAGGCCTTCGCGGTAGAGGATTTGGAAGTGTTCTTTGCGGTAGATTTGGAGGTAGTAGCAGGTTGGGAATAAGAGGGAGCGGCCTGGGCGATATCCTCCTTACCCGAAAGTATCTTAAGTTGCTGACCTACCCTTACAGTATTTCGGCGCAGATGGTTCCAGGTTCGTATATCGGCCGCCGTTACACCATATTTGGAGGCAATTGAACTCAGCGTCTCCCCTTTTGCAACTTTATGGGTGAATCCTCCGCCTGAAGAAACGGATGTGGAAGCACTCGCTACAGCTGCCGCGGGTTCGTTAGTGAAATTCTCGGCAACCGCGCTCGAAGGTTTCTCTGCTAAAGGCATCTGGGATGTTACTATCTCCAGTTCCTCGGTAAGGGGAGCCTCATCTCCCGGCTCAGCAGAATCGCGACGCGTATATTTCTCGGCCTCATACGCCAAGATGTCGTCATGGCTCATTATGTAAGCCTGTACCTGACGTGAAGGGAGTATAAGGGTATAGGCCTTTTCAGATGAACCCGGAATCAAGTCAGCTCGGTACTGCGGGTTGAGCAGACGCAATTCTTCGATAGGGATATCCAAGACGGCAGAGATCTGCTTGAAATGAACCC
The DNA here is from genome assembly GCA_964553075.1 of uncultured Sangeribacter sp. Classification (GTDB taxonomy): domain Bacteria; phylum Bacteroidota; class Bacteroidia; order Bacteroidales; family Muribaculaceae; genus Lepagella. The sequence goes on from CAZKJP010000042.1 coordinate 6,936, forward strand.
GGTCGCTGACATGGATTGTATCGGTTACGAGGGGCTTGGTAGGGAGTACGGGCGATATGGCATGCTGCGGATAATAGTTCATCACATAGTTGGCAGCGATGAACATCGGCACATACCCACGAGTCTCGGGCGAGAGATACTCGTAGATGCTCCAGAAATCCTTACGTTTCGGATCACCTCCCGCACGTCTTATTGCTTTATTTACCGTAGTGGGGCCGCAGTTATAAGCTGCGATAGCAAGACTCCAGTCTCCATAGGTATCGTGGAGGCTCTTCAGGTAATCGGCGGCGGCCTTAGAAGACATATACGGGTCCCGACGTTCGTCTACAATCGAATTGACTTCCATCCCGAGACCTTTGGCTGTTCCGAGCATGAATTGCCACAGTCCGGCGGCACCATGTTTGGAAACCGCGTTCGGATCCAGACCTGACTCGATAACGGGAAGGTATTTCAGCTCCATGGGTAGTCCTCGCTCCTCGAGGGCTTGCTCGAAGATAGGGGAATAGTATGAGGAGAGGCCCAATATGGCGCTTATCTGCGGGCGCGAATTGCGCGTATAGCGATCAATATAGGTCCTTACGATCTGATTGAAAGGCATATCTATGACCACCGGCAGGGCACTCAGCCGGCGGCGTATCTCGTCATCGCTCGCTCCGGGATCTCCCGGATCGGGTGCATCGGGATCTACGGATGTATAGTTGCGCATATACCAGCCTTCGAGAAGACGCTGGGAATCGTTCTCGAAACTTTCCGGGAAGACTATGGAGTTATCGGTAATGGAGGTCTTCAGGTCAAGGACCGACGGATTATTTTTCTTAGCCTCGGCAGGCCCGGCCAGGAAAGCTGCGGCAGCGAGGAACAGGGCGATTTTTCGGATCATAAGGGAGAAGTAGTTAGAAAGTGAAGGCCCAAGTTAGGCCCATGGAAACCCGGCGGTCGCCGGGGTTTATCAACATTGAGGGGGTGAGGTCGAGGGAGAGGTCGGGAGAGATATCGAAATGAGCCATCGAAGCGTCGACGTATGCGTCGATCATGCAGATAAGGTAAAGTCCTACCATGCAGATGATGCAGAGGTCGCGGTTACGACGGTAGAAGTTCTTGCGGGAACGCATTACCGAGGTCAGCCAGTTCATATCCAGATCCGCTTCATTGGTATTAGGCGGGAAAAAGTCCATATAGGACTTGGAATTGGGATCAGAGTCCGTAAGGTCCCGGAAAGCGTTGGAGTAATCGGTGTACTGGTTATTATTCCAGGAAGTAGCGTAAGCCAGGCCCATGAATCCGCCGACTACAATGGGTAGTTTCCAGTAACGTCGGTTGTAGATCTGTCCCAAACCCGGGAAGAGGGCCGACAGCCATACGGCCCGGGTGGGATCCGGATTGAAAATCTTCTTTCCGTCAAGTCCGTAAGGTGAGTCATCGGCCACTACGATTGTCTGCGCCTCCTCTTCCATTTCCTGCTCAGAGACTTCCCCGTTCCCGGATTGCTCTATCTCTGTTTGCTCTTCCTCTTCTTGCTCAACCTCAAAAGGAATCGGCTCCCGGGAGGGTATGACCTCACAGGGCTCCTGCTGCTGTCCGGCCACGGCCCCCGAGATATGGGGCGGGATCAGGAAGGAAAGGCAGAGCCATCCGATAAGGAAATATGTAGGGAGCGAAAGCTTCATTTAAGTTTCTGGAAGAGGGCTACGAGTTGTTCGAGTTCCTGGTCAGAGGAGAATTTGAGGGTTATGGAACCTTTACCGTTTTCCGCTCTGGCAAATTTAACCGGAGTGGGGAAATAGGAAGATAGATCCCGGGCGAAGAAATCATACTTGCCCGCTGAGGGCGCGGGACGTTCCGGCTTTTTCTCCGGTTCGGGGTTCTCGGCCTGGGCCGTTTGTTTTACCAGTTCCTCTACTCTTCTGACTGAGAGCCCTTCGCGCAGGATGAGGTTATAGAGTTTAAGCTGTTGCTTGGGATTTGAAACGGCTAAGAGCGCGCGGGCGTGTCCCATATCCAACTTGCGATCCCGCAGACCGAGCTGGATCTCAGCCGGCAACTTCAGGAGACGCAGGTGGTTTGCGATGGTAGCGCGCTTCTTGCCTAAGCGTTCTGACAGGCGTTCCTGGGTAAGGTTATAGGAATCGATAAGCTTACGGAAGGCCAAGGCGACTTCTATGGCGTTGAGGTCCTCGCGCTGGATATTCTCGATGAGAGCCATCTCGGTCACCTCGCTGTCGGAAGCGGTGCGCACGTATGCCGGCACCGATTGCAAGCCGGCCATTTTTGCGGCTCTCCAGCGGCGTTCGCCGGCTATGATCTGGTAACGTCCGTCGCCGGCGTCCCTCAGGGATAAAGGTTGGACGATCCCGAGTTCCCGGATCGAAGCTGCCAGCTCTTCGAGGGATTCCTCGTCGAAGGTAGTACGCGGCTGATCCGGATTCGGGGATATAAGCTCTACATCTATTTCATTTATTGCCGACGAGCCGGCGGTCTGTATCTCTGAGAAGTCGATCAGCGAATCGAGTCCGCGGCCGAGGGCCTGACGTTTCGGGGTCATTGTTTCTTGCGGTTACTGTTTCTTGCGGTTACGGGAGATAAGTTCGCGGGAAAGCTGGCAATATGCGATGGCACCGCGTGATTCGGGATCATACAGGATTACGGGCAGACCATGGCTCGGTGATTCCGATAGCTTGATGTTGCGCGGAATTACCGTAGAGAATACCATGTCTCCGAAATGGGCCTTCAGTTCCTCAAAGATCTGGTTTGCCAGGCGCAGACGCGCGTCATACATTGTCAGCAGGAACCCTTCAATCTCCAGCGTCGGACGCAGACGGCTCTTGATGATACGGATGGTATTGAGCAACTGGGATATCCCTTCGAGGGCGAAATATTCACTCTGTACAGGTATGATGACCGAATCAGCTGCCGTAAGGGCGTTGACAGTTATGATACCTAATGAGGGAGAGCAGTCTATGAGGATGTAATCGTATTGATCTTTCAGGGGTGCGACGACATGGGCGAGCATGCGTTCGCGATCGCGCCGGTTCATCAGTTCCACCTCAGCTCCGACCAGGTTAATGTTGGAGGATATGAGGTCGAGACCTTCGACACATGTATTCTGTAGGGCATCGGCAGCCGGATAATCGTCTACCAGACATTCATATATAGAAGCGGGGGCAGCCTTCGGGTCCAGGCCCAGACCGGAAGTCGCGTTGGCCTGCGGGTCGGCATCGACCAGGAGCACTGTCTTGCCATCTTTGGCAAGACAGGCCCCGAGGTTGAAGGCTGTTGTAGTTTTGCCTACGCCGCCCTTCTGGTTGGCGATTGCAATAATTTTTCCCATAATAGTAATCTTAAAGTTATATATCCGCGTCGGCTTCTGATAGAACTCGGGCGAGGATACATTCTTTTCAACTTACAAAGTAAGGAAATTTCAAGCAAATATCCCAATCAATCCCCATCTTTAAGAGGGGCAGTTAAATCTTATTAACAAAGAGCTCCCGAAGTGTAATTGCGCAGCGTACGCCGGAAATAGAAACCCAGAAGTATGGCAGCCGTAAGCAACGCTACCGAGAAGGAATAGTAAACCCCGATATTATGGAGGTCAGCCGATACACCTAACAGGTATGCTGCCGGTATCCCTACTATCAGATATGCCGCCACGGCCACTATCATCAGCGGCTTGACATTCGAAGTACCTCTTAGGGCGTTGGCGTAGGTAAGCTGCATGGCGTCCATATATTGATATAGGATCAATGGCGGTATAAGCAGTATGGCATTCTCCTTCACCATCCGCGCCATATTCAGGGACTCCGGATCCCGCGGCAGGAAGATCTCGATCAGCCATTGTCCGGCGAAATAGAATACCAGACATGCCCCGGTCGCTAACAGAAGGTTGATTTTAAGTCCCGCGGCCGCTGTGCGTCGGATTCCCGTCATATCTTTCACCCCCATATAATTGGCTACCCGGATGGAAGTGGCGACCCCGAAGCTCATGAAGATCATGAAGCCCAATTGTGCAATAGTGTTCACTACCTGATAGGAGGCGAGTTCAATTTTGCCGAACCATCCGCAGACCACGGCCCCGAAGCTCCACAGGCCACATTCCAGACCGCTTTGGATCATCACCGGATAAGAGGTGGAGAACATTTCCCGTCGGTCCCGGCGTAGTCGCGTAGCCCTGCGGGCGGTCAGCCAGTAGGGACGGAACCGGTTTGCGTTGGCGAAGAATAGTATGATCAGGATAGCCCCGACGAGGCGGGAGATGAATGTACTGATACCGGCTCCCAACAGTCCTAATTCAGGACAGCCGAAATGCCCGAATATCAAGCAGTAATTGCCGATTATGTTCAGTATGTTGGCTCCTAAGATTATCCACATAGGAGTCGCGGTATCGTTTACACCGTTTGAGGTCTGCTGGCAGGTGTTGAATACCGCCATTGGCAGTATTGAGGGAAGGATAATGAGGTAATAGGGACGGATTATAGGTAGCAGATCCGGATCCTGCCCGAAGTATGGAATCAGAAAGTAGACTCCGCCCATGATTATGGTGAATAGGACCGCCAGCGAGAAGTTGACCTCCAGGCCGCTGCGCAATGTGCGTCCGATACCTTCGGTCTCCTTGCGTCCGAAGAGCGCGCCTACCAATGGCGTAGTTCCTTGGGAGAATCCTATAAGCATCACCACCGGCACGAGGAAAATGGAATTTACAAAAGCTGCTGACGCAAGCTCCGGCACACCGTATGCGCCTACCATTGCGGTATCGACAAAACTGACCAAGATCACCCCGATCTGAGTGATCAGCACCGGGAATCCGAGTTTCAGTAGGGCTCTGTATTCATTCATGGCAGATTGGGAGATTAGCGGTGCAAAGTTAGTAAAATGCCTCCTAACTATGTTCTTGAAGCCGGTCTTTAGTGTGAAAAAGGTAGGATTTTTTTATATTTTTTATAGGTTCAAACGTTATTAGTATGGATGGAGGGACGCGCCGTTCAGCGCGGTAGGCAGCAGAGCTGCCGGCGGAAACGGCTTCGCGATGAAGAAGAGATAATTAGAATGGGGACTGGATAATAGGGGGAGAATATAATGAATAACAACATCAGATTATGAATATAAGAGAGATTTCCAAAAGCGTACATTATATCGGAGTTAACCATCGTAACCTGGAGAGGTTCGAATCCCTCTGGCCATTACCTTACGGAGTTAGCTATAACTCCTATCTGGTAACAGGTGCCGATAAGATAGCCATCATTGATGGGGTAGAGGTATCGTTCGGGCTTGAGCAGATCCGTAATATCAAGAAATTATTAGGAGACCGTAAGCCTGACTATGTAGTGATCAACCACATGGAGCCGGACCATTCGGGTGGTATCTCGGTATTGAGAGCGGAATGGCCTGATATAACGATTGTAGGCAACGCCCAGACCTTAGGAATGGTCAAGGGTTATTACGGCGAGGAAGGTAATACCTTGGCGGTAAAGGATGGCCAGGTATTGGAGATGGGAGGAATTAGCCTGCGTTTCATCACTACACCAATGGTGCATTGGCCGGAGACGATGATGACCTACCTTCAGGAAGAGGGGGTGCTTTTTACCGGCGATGCCTGCGGATGCTTCGGAGCGCTGAATGGTGGCGTGACCGACCGTGAGATGGATACCGATTGGTACTTCCCGGAGATGGTCCGCTACTATAGTAACATTGTCGGCAAGTATGGGGCCTTTGTCCAGAAAGCCTTGGCCAAGTTGCAAGGTATAGAGCCAATGGCTATCTGCAGCACCCATGGTCCGGTGTGGATGGACCGTATCGGGGAGGTGCTGGATCTTTATGATCGTCTAAGCCGCTATGAGCCGTTGGATAAGGAAGGGGTTACGATCATCTTCGGGTCCATGTACGGTAACACTCAGAATCTGGCCGAAGCCGTAGCTGAAGGATTGGCAGAAGGGGGTATCAGGAATATAAAGATCTATAATGCCGCCAAAGCTGAGCTGAGCCAGCTGTTAGCTGAGAGCTTCCGCAACCGCGGTTTGGTGGTGGCTGCTCCTACTTACAGCGAGAAGGTCTTCCCGCCGGTACAGTCTTATCTGACCGCAATCGAGACCCGCGGTCTCAAGAACCGTGTTACGGCAGCCTTAGGTTCTTTCACTTGGGTAGCGAAAGCAGGTCCGGCAATCCAGAGTCAATTGGAGGGGATGGGATTGGCTCCCATAGCTCCTGCTGTACTGATGAAACAAGGCCTTAGCGAAGAGGTGAGGGAACAGGCACGCAACTTGGGCCTCACTTTAGCCCATAATCTGCTTGCCGAGCCAGTAGCCGAAAGCGCAGGCGAATAGTCCGACAAAGATCGTAGCCAAGGCAAATATAATCCAGATTCCCAAATGCCCTTCTTCGAAATACTTTACGCAGTCGAGTGTGAAGGAGGAGAAGGTAGAGTAACCGCCACAGAAGCCGGTCATGGTCAGCATTGCCCAGGCCGTCTTATCTGTGGCGGACCAATTTGATGCTACCAACATTCCGGCGAAAATCCCTATCAGCAGGCATCCCGATGAGTTGATCACCCAGGTAGCGAATCCCATCCAGAGCCCTGAGGGTTTCAAGGCCAATTCAATAAGGTGGCGGCAGCAGGCTCCTAATCCGCCTGAGACAAATACCAACAGAAGCTGAATCCAGACGCTCATAAATAAAACCGGTAAATGGTAAAGGAATCTATAAGGATAAGTTGATCTTTAAGGAAATTGATTTGAGGGAAAAGAAAAGGGCGGCGACAACGTTGTCACTGCCCTTTTTCATAAAATAAGCAAAATTGTTTTATTATTTTATGGAGTTTTTGAGTTTCAAATCAATGGGCAATCACTTGCCGAGGCGAGCTTTTTCACGCTCGATGTACGCTTTGAGATCCACACCGTTTCCGAGTTTGAACTCGGGATAGTTCTTCTGGATGTTCTCGTAACATTCGAGAGCCTTGTCGTATTTCTTCTGAGCATCGAAAACGACTGCTTCCTTCAACATAACACGCGGAGCAATCTGAGGGTTCGCTTCGCAGGTCTTGATTGCGCGGTTGTAGATATCGATAGCCTTATCATACTGCTTGAGATTTACGTAGCAGTCACCTAAGAGAGCCTCAGCGTTTGCCATCAGTACTTTGTCCTTGGAAGAGAATTTCTCCAGACGTTCTGCGGCTTCCTTATACTTGCCGAGGTTGTAGAGGGCTTCGCCGGCGCTGAGGTTTGCGAGCTTAGCGGGAGTTCCGGACTGGGTATCGGCTACCTTTGCGTATTCTACGGCGGCGATCGAATCGTTACCCATAGCGGTAGTCTCTACCTTATTGTAAGCCTCGTAAGCTTTCTCGGTCTTGGGGTTATGAATCAGGTATATGTATCCGAAAGTAATTGCAGCTATAAGGATGAGGGCGCCGAATGCAACATATATAGCGCGGGAATTGGTAGCTACAGCGCGACCTACGTTGGTAAGGTTCTCGTTAAGCGCTTCTACGGCGTTCTGTTCTTCGGGCTGCTGTTTGTTGTTACTCATTGTTATTGAGGTCGTGTTTCTTATGAAGTTGTTAAAACTTTTTCGGGGCTGTTTCCCCTCTCAAAGTGCAAAGTTAAGATTTATTTTGCCGATATACAAGTTTTTGGCTAAGTTATTTCGACTTGGGAGCGATATTCCTTTTTTATTTGTAAGCTATACGGGCTTGGCGTATCACTTTCCATGCCCCTCCTTCGAAAATAGCTGTTCCTCCGGAAAGGGTTACGATCCCGGTTGCATCTCCCGGGTCATCGAGGTCTACGCCGGTGCATCCCCCGGATAACCATTCCTTGGGATTCGACAGCAGCCGGCTCTCCACGGCCGCGTTGCGTATTACGCGGAAGGTGCCTGAGTAACCATCCTCGGTGTCCAGCCGGTAGACAGAGTGATCCGGATTCGCCGTCTTGTCTGCCCGAACGAATAGGCCACGTTGGTTTACGCGTCCTAAGAATATGGTACTTACAGGATGAGAGGGCGCGGTGGGAGAGGGCGCGCTTACCGGGGTTGCTGTTGCGCTTACCGGGGCTGCGGTCTGGGCGTGACGCAATTGCGCGATTTCCTTATCCTTGCGGGCTAATTCCTCGCGCAATTCCTCAGTTGTACGCTGCAGGTCTGAATACCTGGCCTGAAGGTCGGCCAGTTCCTTGGCTGTTTTTTTCAGTTCGGCGTTCTTCTGATTCAAAGATTCGGTGTACTTCTCGCGCATAGCCGCGTTGCCGGCGCGTTCCGCTACCGCCTCGCTTACCGGGGTCAATCCGCGTTCGGCCTCGCTCTCGCGACGTCGGCGGTTCTCGGTTTTCATAGTGTTTGAGGCGTATATTACCAGCCATACGACAACTCCAACCAAAACCGCCAAGATCAGAATGTAGATCCATGTCGGGTTATTCTTATGGCGCAGCTGTTCCTCGTCGGCAGCATCCTGGATGGCTTTGTCAGCTATGCTGTCTGTATGGGCATCCTGATCCAGGATTGCGGCAGCTTCGGCAGCCGCATTTTGACCGTTGGCGGGCATTCCCTCGGCGACATTGGCGCTTTCTACGGCCTGACGGGCTTCCTCCGCCTTCTTAGCCTCCTCAGCTTTCTTTGCTTCCTCAGCTTTTTTTGCCTCTTCAGCCTTTTTAGCTTCTTCGGCCTTCTTTGCATCATCTGCCTTCTTGGCCTCGGCAGTAGGGGCTGCCGACGGAGCTGCAACGGTCATGGCGTTCAGGCGTGAGCGTGTGCGGCTTTTGCCGATCTTACCTTTGGCCAGCAATCCCGGGGAGTTGTAGAAAGTTCCGGCCCAATAATCGATCAGTTGTTTCTTGTCCCAATCAGAATAATTGGCCGGTGTCTTTACGGCGTTGAAGGTCTTTAGGTTCTCCTTTTCAGTCTGCTTCAGTATTTTCTGGAGCTCGGCCATCGTCTTGGGGTGATGGTCATCCAAGTATCCGGAGAGATCGTTGGCATATCGGAGATAAGTGATTGCGGTGATAGTGCGGGCTTCCTCCATCTCTTTGTCAGTTACGGCAAAAGATATGGCGGAGCCGAATATCAGGCAAACGGCAGTCAGCAGTGTATGAAGTCTTTTCATTTCGTGATTCAGGTTGCTAAGAGCCCCCACTCAAAAAAATCCAGGGGCGTTTAGTTCTATCAAAAGGGAATTAGCTTACAAAGTTAAGCATTTATTGAGAAAAAGATGAGTCCCATACGGGATTTATTTCTAACTTTGTAAAAATTAACCTTATTGTGTATGAAGAAAATCTACTCTATTTTCGCGGGACTGATGGCTGCGGCCTTCCTGCAAGCGGCCTCCGCCGCTGAGTGGAGCTATGATTGGCCTGTATCCGCTACCAGTGACAAAAACACCGGATATGCCAATGGCTTCTACAATTTCAGCACCTCCTATGATGCTGACATAACATCCATGGAACGTACCTTCAATGGTAAGCAATGGAGAGTCAATTTTGCCGCCGGTGCACAATTGGCCTATACTTCCAGTGGTCAGTCGATCGGATCGGCCGGTAAAGGTACGAGTTATTTCACCTTGGTATCCGATTCCTTCGATGGAAAGATAGTATCGGCCTCGATTGAGCTCAAGACAAAAGCCACCGATGCTACCATTGCGTTCAGCGTAGGCGACATCGCCTACGGTATGGAGGGTGAGACCTCGGTAAGGGTGAACAGCGACAACGAGCTTCATACCTACACTTTCTCTCCCTTGGCTGAAAATGAGGCGGCTGAAGGGACGGTAACTTACCGGTTTGATGCTCCTTCGGCCAATACCGCCAACTATGTAAAGAAAATCACCATCGTCTACGAAGAAAGGGTCGCTACACTGGAGGCACCGGTGTTTACCCCGGCTCCCGGTGTTTTCGATGAGCCGATAGAGGTGGCTCTCTCAGGCCCTGACGGTGCTGAGATCATCTATACTCTTGACGGATCAAGCCCGTTGGCCGAAGGTAATGGCAACGCCATCGTTTATTCGGCGCCTATTTCCATTTTAGAGACAACTACTATCAAGGCGGCTGCGCGTCTTGGCGATGATACCAGTAATATCGCTGAGGGTGTGTTTGCTATCCGCAAACCGGCCGGACTCTCGGTTTACTATGCCCCGGAGACGATAGAACTCCTTGAGGAAGGGATGATCCTGCTTGATAATCCCAACAATGTCTCTCCTATTAATTACAGCAGCTCCAATCCGCAAGTGGCTTCCGCGGACCGCAACGGCCATATCTACACCTTCTCCTTGGGCGAGGCGGTAATCACAGCCAATTTCCCCGGCAATGATGAATACCAGCCGCAGGCATTGGAGATACCAATCTCTGTGGTAGCCAAGGAGCCGGTAACAGGCCTGACCATCACCCCGGGTGCCGGAAGTTATGAAGGTCCGCTGACCGTAAACATATCTTGTACCGATCCCCGCGTCGAGACAATCTGGTATAATATAGGCCCGACACCATCTGAAGTGGATGAGCTGGGCATTTTGGAATACGGGCAGTACACCATTTATCACGGTACGGATCTGACCTTGACCCTGGACGAGGATTGCGTTTTGTCAGTTCAGGCTATGGGCTACAATCTCTGGAGCGAGGCCCAATTCCTGGAGTATAGCATCACTACCCCCCTGGCAGCCGAGTTTGAAGCTGACGCTGACAAGTATGAGATAGTGTATCATCAAGGTTTCGACTCGATGGAAGAGGCCGAGACATGGACTTACTCTACCGGCTCTGACTGGAGTCTGGAGCAGGGCCAGATCCTGATGGATGTACCTTCCTTTACTGTAATCGACCCGGAAAGTGTATATTCCTTGTTCCATCAGTATGATGATCTGGACAATACATCAGTTGCCGCCAGCCCGGCGATGCTGATCCCGGAGAATGCGAAGCTGCGTTTCTGGATGGTGTTCAATCCGGTATGGCTGATATACGGCAATATCGAGATCTATGCCTGTGAAGAAGGTGATGAGGCTGTTCCGGTGAAGATCTGGGATGCCTTCCTGACCTCTCAGGAAGCTGCCACTGACGACATGAAATGGACGCAGTATTATGTAGATCTCGCCCAATATGCCGGCAAGAATATCTATTTCGCCGTCGCCTATGGTACCAGCGGGGATTCCATGATCATGGATAACTTCGACGTAGTGGTCAGTCGTCCGGCTACAGAAGTAATCACCATTACGGCGGGGGATACTCTTGGCTTTAAGGATCTCTCCTTGGGTCATCCTCAGGCATGGACATGGTCCTTCCCGGGTGGCGCGCCCGCTACTTCCTCAGATCAGAACCCGACGGTTACCTACAATGTGCCGGGTACATACGATGTAACCCTGACCGTTTCCCGAGGCGCCGAGACTTCGACTTTGACCAAGGCTGGCTATGTGGTTGTGGAAGGGGCTGCTCCGACCGCCGGAATCGGTATACCGGAAAATGCCTACTATTCTCCGGAGGCCGGTTTGGTAGTGGCATTGAATAAGGAAATAACCTTTACTGATACCTCTAAGGGAGCACCGACTTCATGGCTATGGTCATTGCCCGGAACAGATCTCGGTACCTCCATTTCCAAGGATGTGACGGTAAAGTATACCGAGGCCGGTATGTATGACGTAGATCTTACCGTCTCCAATGATTACGGACAGTCCAGCACATATATATATGGAGTAAAGGCCGGAGGTGAATCTCTGATCTGGAACATCCCGACGGCTGACAATGACAAGCTGACAATGGTAGGCTTGGGTTGGTACGGAATGTACGGCGGTACCAACTGGCTCGATATGGAAGCATTTGCGGAAGGTTTTGAGGCTCCGATGGTACCGGCTGCCGTTAGTGGTGTCAATGTCTACTTCGGGGCTGTGAACTATGATGATCCTGATGGTGAGCTGACCGTATCGCTGATGTTGCCGGGTGAGGATGGACTCCCCTCAACCACCCTCGCTACTTCTACCTTGAAGTATAGCCAGTTGGTAGATGCGTCCCAGACTTATAATGATCCGACCTGGTTCGCGTTCGATGAAGCAGTAGAGGTGAATTCCGACTTCTTCGTAAGTGTCGCCGGCTTCCCCAATGAAGGAGACAATGATCTGATAGCAATGTATGCGCTGATGCGTCAGGATGGCAAGTCTACGGCTTACCACCTCTTAGCCGAATACGATGATTACTGGCAGCCCACAGGCGAAAGCACCTGGTACAAGCAGGAAGATGAGCAGATTTCGTTCGCCATCGCCCCGAAGATCGAATTCAACAGTAATATAGTAGGAGTAGGAACTCCCTCGGCAGCCGACACTGAAACTCAGATTTACAATCTGCAAGGTATCCGCGTAAGCTCAGACCGCGAGCACCTCGACCGCGGCATCTACCTCGAGCGCCGCTCCGGCAAGACCCTCAAGATAAAGAGGTAAGTTCATAAGCTCTTCAAGACCCCGTTTCATAAAATTTAAGAGGTACTGGGATCAAAGACCCTCTCAAAGAAGAGAGGCTGTGCTGTAATTTTACGGCATAGCCTCTCTTCTTTCAGTCCCCTCATCCAAAGGAGGTCCGGGCTCTTTCCTCGTCCTAACTATCTTCCGCTGCTCAGCGTACGGTGAGTGAAAGCCCTATAAGCAGCTGGGATTGAAAAGTGTGGTTTTTATTTGGTTTTTGGGGTTGAAAAGTGTAAATTTGTGGGATTAAAACGGATTGAAAAGTGTGATGCAGTCCTATAACTAATTGAGAATATGCTATATAGAAAAATAGAACCAGTTATCTCAGATTACTTTGCTTCGAATACAGACAAGGTATTAGTTGTGACCGGAGCACGTCAGATTGGGAAATCCTACATAATAAGATACTGTGGGGCAAAATTTTTCAAGACCATTGTCGAGATAAATCTCATTACAGATTTTGAAGGAGACAGAGTGTTTGAGAAAATTCGGACCACTGAGGATTTCTATATGGCTCTCTCTGCTTTCTCCTCTGAGGAATTAGGTAGCAGGGAAGACACATTGGTTTTTCTCGATGAAATACAGATTTATCCCCATTTGCTCACAATGTTGAAGTTTCTGCGTGAAGAAGGACGTTATCGGTATGTAGCGAGTGGGTCCCTGCTTGGAATAACCCTTAAGAAATCGACTTCAGTACCATTGGGCAGCATTGATATAATAAAGATGTACCCTTTGGACTTTGAGGAATTTCTTATTGCAAATAACGTCAGCAGGGAGGCTATTTCTTCCCTAAAAACTCACTATGAGAACCTGGTGACTGTACCGGAAGGATTTCACAATAGAATTATGAGTCTTTTCAAACGCTATCTGTTGGTGGGAGGATTGCCGGAAGCGGTCAATAAGTTTCTTGAGACCCGCGACCTAAATCAAGTCAGGGGGGTCCAGCAAACCATTTCAAATCTCTATCGTGTGGACGCAGCTCAATATGATTTAGCTCATTCCTTAAAAATAAATAGAATATACTCTTTAATTCCTTCTAATATGGAAAACAAGAAAAAAAGGGTAGTCTACAAGGATATTGAAGACAAAAAAGGGAAACGGGCAGCGGATTATGAAGATGAGATGGAATATCTTATCAGTTCCGGAACAGTTTTAGGGGTCAATGCTATCTCGAATCCCAAGTTTCCGTTGATAGAGACCGAACAAAAGAATTTGATTAAACTATACTATAATGACCCGGGGTTGCTTACTTCAGCCCTATACCACAATAATCCTGTGCCGGTATTGAATACTGAGTTGAGTGTAAACTTAGGTTCAGTTTATGAATGTGCGGTTGCTTGTCAGTTGGCTGCCAATGACAATACCTTATTTTATTATGACAATAGAACGCGAGGCGAAGTGGATTTTCTCTATGACGACTTCGACTCACTGTCGATAGTTCCGATTGAGGTAAAATCCGGCAAAGACTACAAGCGCCATGTTGCCATCAGCCGTCTGGTTTCTACCGAAGAGTATGGCATTCATCGAGGATATGTGTTGTCAAACAGCAATGAAGTCGAGATGCATGGAAAAATATGTTACGTCCCAATATACTTCTCTCTATTCTTCGACAACCGTCTATACAAAAATGGCCCGGTATTAATATAGCCCTCCAATCAGCTACCTCCTCCCAGATACAATGAAGAGGGTGTGTGAAAATGTAAACGTGTCATTTTAACGTAAACGTCCCAAACTCCGCGAGGTAATCTGAGAGGATATTATTAGCTTTGCTGTCATAATTTCAAATTAAGAATTATGGCAGCAAATG
>CAZKJP010000043.1:0-20814 GCA_964553075.1 uncultured Sangeribacter sp.
TCCCTGATTCTGTCAGGGATTAAAGGAGTGTCTGGCGGAGTTTGGGACGTTTACTGTCCCTACAATCGTGGATACTTTTACCTTGGCAACTTGCCGAAGGCATGTTTGTATAATTGGGTGGGGTTATTTCTTTTTGGGGGGTTCGGGGGCGAAATGGTTGGGGAAGGTCCAGTGTTGGCGCGGGTGAGACATGGCCCAGATCACCAGGCCGATGCCTAATAGGATGAATGGAATACTCAGCATCTGGCCTAAGTTCATTCCATATTTCTGAATCATCTCGAACTCTGACTGAACTTGTACATTCTTGACGTATTCGATAAGGAAGCGACTTCCGAAGATCCAGATAAAGAATATGCCGGTAATGAGCCATGGACGTTCCTCGGCATTCTTTTTCCAGTACATCCACATCAGCAGGGCAAAAAGCGCGAAATAGCATAGTGCCTCGTAAATTTGGGTGGGGTGCGCCGGGATAGTCTGTCCATCCCTGACAAAAACAAAGCCCCAGGGAAGGTCGGTCGGTCCACCATAGATCTCGGAGTTCATCAAGTTGCCAAGACGGATCAATCCACCGGTCAGGGCAATCGGAATAACGATCTTGTCAAAGACCCACGAAGCCGGTTTCTTGCTTACGCACCAAGAGAAGATAAGGAGTGCTAAAATGTTACCTATTGTTCCCCCATGGCTGGCCAATCCACCCTCCCAGATAGCAAGTATCTTAGCCGGATGCTGGGAGTAATAATCCCATTCATAGAAAAACACATGGCCGAGGCGCGCACCTATAACAGTTCCCACTATGAGGTATATAAGCAGGATTCCCAACCAGGATTCCGGCGCACCTTCATGTTTGAACATCTTGGCTACTATGTTGTAGCCTATGTAAAAGCCGAGGGCGAAAGCCAACCCGTACCATCTTACAGCAATAGGTCCTAAAGAGAACAAGACCGGGTCAGCGTTCCAAACAATATAATCAAGCACTTTTTTATCTTCCTTAAAATTATGAGAACATACCGCAAGTAAGGCTTATTAGGCCTTACTCACGGCATGTAATGGGTATCTTAAGATTTACTCGCCTACGATAGCAGCGGTATCGGTAGCGATTACCAGCTCCTCGTCAGTAGGTATTACGACTACCTTGACTTTGGAATCCTTGCCGGAGATCTCTATTTCCTGTCCACGGGTCTTGTTGGCCTCCTCGTTGAAGGTAACCCCAAGATAGTTGAGGTGACGGCAGATCTTCTCGCGTGTAGAAGTCTGGTTTTCACCTACACCTCCGGTGAAGACGATGATATCAACGCCATCCAGGACGGCAGCGTAAGCACCGATATATTTAAGGATGCGGTATTCATACATCTCGAGAGCCAACTTAGCCTGCTCGTTACCCTCGGCAATAGCGTTCTCTATATCGCGCATGTCTGAAGAGAGACCGGTAACACCTAATACGCCGCTTTGCTTGTTGATGAGTTTCATCAGACCGTCGGCATCAAGGTTAAGCTGCTTCATCAGATAAACCAAAGCACCCGGATCGACATCGCCTACACGGGTACCCATCATCAGTCCTTCGGTCGGAGTCAGACCCATCGAAGTATCGATGCTCTTGCCATCCTTGATAGCGGTAATCGAGCCACCATTACCGATATGGCAAGTGATGATTTTCTGTGATTCGTAGGGTACACCCAAGAACTCGCAAGCACGGCGGGATACATAACGGTGAGAAGTACCGTGGAAGCCGTAGCGGCGTACACCGTACTTTTCGTATGCTTCCTTCGGAAGGGCATACATATAAGCCTCCGCCGGCATAGTCTGATGGAAAGCAGTGTCAAATACAGCTACCTGAGGGATGGTCGGGATAAGCTCTGATACTGCCTCGATACCGGCGATATTGGCCGGATTATGCAGCGGCGCTACAGTATAACATTCCTTTACCTTCTCGATTACCTCCGGGGTAATGAGCACAGACTTGTTGAACTTGTCCATACCATGTACCACACGGTGGCCTACTGCTCCGATTTCATCGAAGCTCTTAATAACGCCCTCTTTTTCATCGGTAAGGACTTTGATCACCTGAGCTACAGCATCCTTGGCATCCTTCATCTCCACAACGATAGTCTCCTTGGAGCCGTCTTTGCGTTTGAATTTCAGGAAGGAGTCGGGAAGACCGATCTTTTCTACACCACCTTCGGCGAGTACTTCGTGGGTCTTGGAATCTATGAGCTTATATTTAACGGAACTTGAACCGCAGTTCAAAACCAGAATTTTCATAATTGCTAATTTTTCTGCTTAATCCTTTTGATTAATACTTCTTCAGGAAGATAGGAATTAAAGTCCTTTGTCACCGATAGCCTGATTACAGGTAACGATGATGGTATTTTCGATATCCTCTACAGTTGCGCCACGGCTGAGGTCATTAACCGGTGCACCCAAACCCTGAAGGATAGGACCTACCGCACCGGCACCGGCGAGACGCTGAACCAGCTTGTAAGCGATATTGCCTGTCTCCAAAGAGGGGAAGATAAGAGTGTTGGCATGGCCGGCGACATCGCTGTCAGGAGCTTTCTGCTTACCTACGGAAGGAACGATAGCAGCATCACTCTGCATTTCTCCGTCAACTTTCAAAGTGGGATCGAGCTGGTGAACAAGTTCGACCGCGTTGCGCACCTTGTCAACCCTCTCATGACTTGCGCTACCACGGGTTGAGAAGCTGAGCATAGCTACAACCGGATCCAGACCGGCGATATCCTTGGTAGTCTTGGCAGTGGCGATGGCGATCTGAGCCAGTTCCTCCGAAGTCGGATCCGGAACTACTGCGCAGTCTGCGAAAATCAACATTCCATCCTCGCCATAAGGGCAGTTCTCCGGAAGGAGCATGATGAAGGCACCGCTTACAACGGAGATACCCGGTTTGGTCTTCAGAACCTGGAAGGCAGCGCGCAATACACTCGCCGTCGGACTCAGGGCTCCGGCTACCATGCAGTCGGCATCGCCGTTCTTGATCATCAGGCAACCTAAGTAGAGCGGGTTCTTTACCTGATAGCGGGCATCCTCCAGGGTCATGCCCTTCTTCTTACGCAGTTCGCAGAGACGCTCAGCATATTTATCGGTAAACTCGCGATCATCGCAGTCTACGATATGTGCTTTTGAAATGTTCTTTAGTCCAAGTTCCTCGGCCTTTGCCAAAACTTCTTCAGGCTTGCCTACGAATGTTACATCGGCGATGCCGTCGCGGATAATGCGGTCGGCTGCCGTCAGAGTACGCGGTTCGGTGGATTCAGGCAAAACCAGACGTTGGGGATGGGCCTGGGCCTTGGCTGTCAGTCTTTCAAATAATTTCATGGTCTTATAATAATTCTTGTCCCTCCTTATCGATATATTACCCGGAAATTTACTTACCGGAGACATCTATCCATAAAGTCGGGTGGTCTTAGTCTTCTATATTTCTGCAAATATACAAAATCATAAGGAGAATGAAGGCCAATGGAGGTGTAAATTCGTTGGAATTTCTTAATTTTGCACTCTCGGATTAAATCCTTATCCAGGGGGAGGGCCAGATTACATGAAAATCAAACGTCTATACTTATTCATACTTCAGACATTCCTGCCATTGTTTGCGATGACGTTCTTCATAGTGCTGTTCATCGTAATGATGCAGTTTCTATGGCGTTATATAGATGATTTGGTGGGAAAGGGACTGGAGTTCAGTGTCATCGCCGAGCTATTTTTCTATGCGGCAGTATCAATGGTCCCGATGGCGCTCCCGTTGGCGATTCTTTTGGCTTCATTGATGACTTTCGGCAATTTAGGGGAGAAATTCGAGCTTACGGCCATGAAAGCCTCCGGTATATCCCTGATTAAGGTCATGCGTCCTCTGATCATATTGATGTGTTTCGTAGCTGTCGGAGCTTTCTTTTTCCAGAACAATGTGTTGCCGAAGGCGCAGGTAAAAATGTGGACCCTTCTCTTTTCAATGCGTCAGAAGTCACCTGAACTGGAGATACCGGAAGGTGTGTTCTATGATCAGATTCCGGGATATAACCTTTTTGTTAAGGAGAAAGACCCGAACACCGGCATACTGCGGGATGTAATGATATATAATGTCCAGAACGGCGGAGACAACGCGACGATCCTAATGGCGGACTCTGCTCGTCTTGCCATGGCTCCGGATATGAGCCATCTATATCTGCGGATGATGCATGGTGAGCAATTCGAGAACCTGCGCCAGATGTCGGGAAGCGAACGCAATGTCCCATTCCGGCGCGAGGAATTCCATGATAAGGAGATATTGATTCCCTTTGATGCCAATTTCAACCGTATGGATGAGCAGGGTATGAGGGATCAATATGTAGGAAAGAATGTAGCTGAGCTGCAGGCGACCATTGATTCTGTAAATGTCCGTTTGGATTCTATAGGTAAGGAATATGCGATCTCTATAAAACAGACGGCCTTACCAATGTCCTCTTCTGTATTGCCGACGGCCGGCGGCCAAGCCGACATCCCTACCAGTGTTTCACCGCTGGACATGGATTCCGTGATGAAAGGATTACCATTGGAAAAATCCACCGACATACTCCGGGCAGCTAAGAATATGGCACGCAACCGTCAGATGGACCTCGATTTCCGCAGCACGGTCATAGCAGAAGAGAAGAAGACCATCAGACGGCATGGGATTGAGTATTACCGAAGGTTTACATTATCTGTGGCTTGTCTTGTGTTTTTCTTTATAGGAGCACCTTTAGGCGCGATTATCAGAAAAGGGGGTCTTGGCACTCCATTGGTAATTTCGATCCTTCTTTTCCTATTTTATTATATAATAGATAATACAGGATATAAGATGGCCCGTGATGGCCGTTGGGCAGTATGGGCCGGAATGTGGCTCTCCTCAGCCGTGTTGGCACCTTTGGGCATCTATGTGACATGGAAGGCTATGAATGATTCGGCCGTATTCGACAAGGATCTTTACTTGAATCTACTGCGTAAAATTTTAGGTACCAAACCGGAGCGCCATGTCAATTACAAGGAGGTCATATTGGATGAACTGACCGATGAAGAGGCAATGGAGATCATTGACAAAGTAGACAAGGCGGCCTCCGAACTCCAGCAAGGGATCAAAAAAGCGAAAGGGTATATCAGTTATTGGAAAGGTAAGTTCCCGGCAGAGAGAATCCGTCCGTTCATTGAGGAGGTGGACGGGATGGTTGGTCGCTTCACTGATTCACGCAATCAAAAATTGCTGGCTCTCCTTCCGGATATACCGGTATTCCGGCGTTTGGCTATTTACAGGTTGACACGCCGTAAATGGTTAGGTGTTACCTTAGGGGTTATCCTACCGGTCGGAGTTCCATTATGGCTGTATGCCCGTAAGGCTTACCGCAATCTGGATAAGGATTTGTCGGCCGTCGAGAAACTGCGAGATGTTTTCGAATCTGAAGAACCAGACATAGCAACTACTGATACAGAGAAATCGCAAGACATAGAGCCGACACTCATATAGAGAAAACAAAAAGGCCACTGTTCTCACGAACAGCGGTCTTTTTTTTTCTCCGGCCATTGCCAGAAGAAAAAAGCCTAAACTTAATGAACAAAATTTGTCTTCTTTCTTAAAGTAAAACATAAGGGGGAATTTTTCGGTTATAATATTAATCTTTATTAATATTGCTTAACATAGCGGGTCCGCTACTAAGTTCGGTTTCCTGGTATTAAGTCAATAAGAAAGGAATAAAAAAGACCCGTACTGAGACGGGTCTGAAAAGTTGAAGCGAAGGGCTTCTCTATGAGTGTATTTGAAAGGGATTATTCAGCTGCGGAATCTTCTCCTTTGAGGGAAGCGATCTGTCTTGCGATGGCTGAGTACTGGCGTTCGAGAGCCTCAATTTCACGCTGGCGGATGATAGCCTGCTGGTTGGAGAGCTTCTCGCGGACACCGTTGAGAAGTTTGCCGATCTTCTGGTTTTCAGAAGAAGTCATTTCAACACCATTGTCGAGGGTCTTGATGACTTTCTTGAGAATCTTCATTAATTCAGCGGCAGCGGCGGGTTTAGCCTCGAGAGACGCGCGGCGTTTCCACTGCATGATGCTCTGATACTGGCGATCGAAATCGCGTGCATTAAACTTGTCGATAAAATGTTGGCTACGGCCTTGCAGAAAAGCGGGGAGCAGTTCCTTTACTGATTCCTCTCTTGACTTTCTCATATTGTATTATTTAAATTTTGGTGACGGTTGCAGGCTAAATGATCAGTATAAGTATCTACCTTTAACCGCCGTATGGTTAACAATAATGTTTTGTTCGGCAAATTTAATAAAAGTTGTTAACAAAACACCAAATTATAATCGAAAAAACTTCAAAAAATGATAAATTTGCACTACCAAAACAGATTTAGGATGATATTTAGGGGTAAATTGAGCTCAAACCAAGGTATTGATGCTGATAATTAGTCCCTGAGCCGTCCTGAGTAAATTATAGTTATATGCGTACAGAAACTGAACTTGAAGGTGTATCGTTGCTCGGAAATCAGAATGTAAAATATCCTACGGATTATGATCCGGGACTCCTTGAGACTTTTGTTAACAAGCATGAGAATAAGGAATATGTAGTTACTTTTGATTGCCCGGAGTTCACTACTCTTTGTCCGAAAACAGGGCAACCTGACTTTGGTCACATCTATATATCCTATATTCCTCGTACGAAGATGGTAGAGAGCAAAAGCCTGAAACTATACCTGTTCAGTTTCCGGAATCATGGAGATTTCCATGAAGATTGCATCAATATCATTCTCAATGATCTGTGGAATCTGATGGATCCCCGATATATAGAGGTGAAAGGAATCTTCATGCCACGTGGAGGTATCAGTATTTATCCTTTCGCCAACCGCGGAGACAGCGACCATAAGGAATTGGAGGCTCACCGCAGGGCCCAGGCCTTTGACTTCCTCACCTCTTCAAAATGAAGCATGTTACTACTCACTTTACTGTTACTATATATTATATATAAGGTGAAATTATGAAAGATTCAATATTGGTGCTGTCTGGCGGTATGGATAGCGTGACATTACTACATGCCCAGAAAGAGCGTATAGCATTAGCAGTTACTTTCGATTATGGTTCCAACCATAACGAGCGTGAGTCCGAGTGTGCCAAATGGCAATGTAAGCAGTTAGGAATAGAGTGGATCTGCATTCCACTGTCGTTTATGAGCCTCTATTTCGAGAGCTCGCTTTTGGAGGGTGCATCCGCTATTCCGGAAGGACATTATTCATCGGAGAATATGCAATCCACCGTGGTACCGTTCCGCAACGGCATCATGCTTTCGATAGCCTGTGGTCTTGCAGAGTCCAAAGGCCTGCAGCATGTCATGATCGCCAATCATGGTGGAGATCATACGATTTATCCTGACTGTAGGCCCGGTTTCATTGATGCGATGAGTGAGGCGATGGTAAACGGCACTTTCAAGGGAATCGATATAATCGCTCCATTTACCCATCTTACAAAGAATGATATTGCAAAATTGGGAGTTGAGCTTGGCGTTGACTTTTCACATACATATAGTTGTTATAAAGGAGGGGAGAAGCATTGCGGACGTTGCGGAACATGCGTGGAGCGTCGGGAAGCAATGATATACGCCGGTCTGGAGCCGGATTGCTGATCGGTTCAGACCAGAACCCGGGAGTTGGCATAACCAAATTTCCCAGCTCCCGGATGAAGAATTTTAAAAGGAATTATGTACTACGTCAAAAAAAGACTTGAAATATCGGCTGCCCATCGCCTGGAGCTTTCTTACCCCAGCAAATGCTGCGCTTTTCATGGCCATAATTGGATCATAACAGTCGAATGTAAATCAAGGGAACTGAACGCCGACGGGATGGTAGAGGACTTCACTGTTATCAAACAGAAAATTAAGGGAGTATTGGATCATGCCTGTCTAAATGATGTCCTTCCATTTAATCCTACGGCAGAAAATCTGGCACGTTGGATTGTGGACTCTATCCCTACATGTTATCGGGCCGAGGTGCAGGAGTCGGAAGGGAACGTGGCAATATACGAGGAGGATTGATATGAGAAAGATAAACGAGATCTTTTATTCACTTCAGGGTGAGGGACATCATACCGGCTATCCGTCGGTATTTATCCGTTTTTCGGGGTGCAATCTCCAGTGCCCGTTCTGTGATACCCATCATAATGCGGGTATATACATGAGTGATGATGATATAATCCGCGCGGTCAACCTCTATAAAGCCGACTGGATCATCCTGACCGGAGGGGAACCGGCGCTTTGGATAGATGATGATTTCGTAACCTCTTTAAAAAGAGCGACGGGAAAAAAAGTTGCAATCGAGACCAACGGAACACGTGAGTTGCCGGAGTCTATAGATTGGGTCTGCGTATCTCCGAAATTCGGTATTTGCGGAGATGAGAATGTTGATAGCCAGATTCGCGCCCGCCATGCTGATGAGATCAAGGTAGTAGATGTAGGTCAGGATTTAGAACCCTATTTCTCGCTGCCATGCCGCGGTGAGAAGACCTTGATGTACCTTCAGCCATGTCATGTCTCAGACAAGCAGAAGAATGAGAAAAACAGATTGCAAACCGTAGGGAGGGTCCTCGCGGATCCTCGGTGGACGTTAAGCGTTCAATTGCATAGGTTCTTAGGAATACCATAGTGTGAGGACTCAGAGGACTCAGAGGACTCTGAGAGCTCAGAGAAGTCAGAAATAGAGATATCCAAGGTCTGTATCCTAAAGGATACGGACTTTTTTATTTTACCAAGATGGTAAAATTCGATGATAAAAGGAATTTTTCAGTTGCAAGAGCTATAAAATTATGAATAAGAGAGTTTACACAAATTTTAACTATTAAATATTATTCCTATCTTTGTATCCGATAAAGGCTTCTATAGGTCAAGTCAGTAACTCGCATGGGTTCTGAAGACCGGGGGAAGAGGAGGCTAAAATGAATAATGGTGAATAAAACTATATATAGTATAGCTCTGATAGCTGTGATCGCCTTAATGGGGTGCAGCCGTTCGGCAGAAAAGAGTTTTGATATTCAGGAACGCGAGGAAATCAACGATTCCCTCCGCTCCGGCAACCATAAATGGGTAAGCCAGAAGACAGAGGAGTTGAAGCGTAAGGCGCTTGACTCAGGGGATTCCTTGCGGTGGGCCTATTACCTGACAGAGGAAGCAGCAGCCGCTTATTTCGAAGGGGATGCAGCCGGGATACCCTCTAAGGTAGATTCTGTATTATCCTGGGCCCGACCAAGTTCCGGCTCCTCGGATCTGCGCAATCTCCTGAGAAGGGCTTACCGTATAAAGGGTAGCTATTATCAGCAGTACAGTTTTAATCCGGACTCCGCGGTACATTACCATCTGGAATCACTAAAATATGCAGAAACATCAGACCCGGCAGATTATGTAGTCGCATTGACAAACATAGCCGATGCCTATAAACTGAATGCCCGTTATCCTGAGGCTGCCGATGTATATAATCGTGCTGTTTTTTACGCTGACTCCGTAGGATTGGAAGCTAAGAAAAGGGAGATGATCTATAGCGGGTTGGCCGGTACCTATACGGCGATGGGGGATTACCGCGATGCCGGTGAATGGTGGGATAAGACAATGGAGCTGTATCCTTATATGGATCCCTATGCCCGGTTCTATAATCTCAATAACTTGGGCAACTATTATTATAAGTCCAAGGACTATGGAGAATCTCTAAAGACATTCCAGCATTTGGAATCATTCTTAGATTCAATAGGAGCTTCGGATTGGGAAAGAAATTTCTGTAAAGTAAATTTAGCGGATGTGTATCTAAGTATGGATACCTTGGATAAGGCTAACAAGCTCCTTTCTGAGACCGTCCCCTTTTTCGAGCAGAGAATTCCCAATTCAGTACCCCTCTCTCATATTCATAACCTTCAGATGAAACTGGCTACCAAACAAGGCCATATTCCAGAGGTCGAAGGGATGATCGCTCGTCACCCTCTGAATGATACGCTACGTAATGAGCAACTTGAAGGACGTCTCTCCGCATTATCTGAATTTTACCAGAAGACAGGACAGTGGCAGAAGGCATTTCAGGCACAGCTCAAACTGGAGCGGTTACAGGATTCGGTAGTCTCTCAGAATGTAAGGCAGATTATAGGTACTCAGAAACTGGCCAATGAACGCGACAGGCAGATCTTGACTTTAAAAGCTGATAATTCAGCAAAGGAATCTCGTATATTCCGCTTATGGATGATTTTGGGTCTTTCATTGGTGGCGCTCGCTGTATTGGTGCTGGTAATCATTACTGTTAAGTTGCGTAATAGCAGACGTGAGGACAGGATGCTCAAGAAGATCATCAGCTTGAGGATGGAAAGCGTAAAGAACCGTATCACCCCTCATTTTATCTATAATGCCTTGAATCAGGAATTGCTTGCCCGTCAGAGAGGGCAGGAGTCATCTTTGCCTGCTCTTGTGGGACTGCTTAGACGTCAGCAGTTCATGACCGAGAATGTAGCTGACTCCCTTTCTGAGGAACTCGCCTTCATGCGTGATTATATAGAGGTGGCGAGCCAACGTCTTACCGCGCCCTTCCAGTTTGTAGAGAATATCGACGAGAGCATTCCCTTGGATGAGGTGCGCCTGCCGGCCATGTCCCTTCAGATTTTAGCCGAGAATGCGTTCAAGCACAGTTTCCCGGGATTGCCGGAGAATGAAGCCAGAAGGCTTTGGGTGGAGGTAATACGCGAGGAAGGGAAAATACTTATCCGGGTAACCAGCAATACCTCTTCGGAAGAGGGACCCCGCAGCAATAGCCCCGGATTGGGACTTAGGATAATCACCGAGACAGCTGACTATATGAACAGTACCTCGAAAAGTAACATATCCTTTACCGCCGGTCCGGATACCCCCGGATTCTGGACAGCGGAAATTACTGTAGATCAGAAGTAGCCACAGACATCAAAGTGATATGGTTGTCTTTTAATTCGTAAAAAAAGTTTAGACGGTTTCATTATGAAATTCCCGATTAAGACCCTCATACTTGACGATGACCCGGCCGGAATAGAAGTGCTGGCTGAAGGTTTGAAGGAACATCCTGATGTAGAGCTTGCTGGTACGGCTACCACCCTTGAGAAAGGACTGGAGCTGATTAACCGTCATAGGCCTGATCTTGTGTTCTTAGATATAGAGTTTCCCGAGGAGAATTCTATGGAGATAGCAGAGCGCTTGCAGTCTTCCGGCCGTCTGAAAATCGTATTCTACTCCTCCTATAGGAAATATCTGCTGAAGGCCCTACGTATTCAGGCGTTCGACTTTTTGCTGAAACCGTTTGATGCCAACGATCTGGCGTTGATACTCCATAGGTATCGTATTGCCTCAGAATCCGGAGGAACTGCTATCATACCGCGTCCCGTCGTAAGCGTGCCCGAAGGGTTAGAGCAACGCCATATCGCGGTTACGACGGTTACGAATGACAAAGAGATCGTATCTGCTAATTCGATAGTATATTTCCGTTATGACAACCAAAGAAAACTTTGGGAGGCGGTATTGAGCAACCTGGAACGCTTCATACTGAAAAGACATACAACAGCGGAGTTAATCCTCAACTACGGCAATAACTTCGTGAGGACCCATAAATCCTTTATTGTCAATATTGCCTATTTAGGAAGGATAACCCAGACTGAATGTCGGCTCATACCACCGTTGGGTCATATCTCGGAAATTAAGATTTCTAAGAATTACCGACGTGATCTCTTAGACCGATTCTATGATATTTAAACAGAACGGTAGACCCTAAGATATTCAAGTCGGATCCAAAGATTCCGTATGTTTTTCAACTTCTGATATCAATTTTTTAGGGTAGAATAGCCGCTGGATCGGAAAAAAGTATTAACTTTGCACCGTCTTTGCGCGCGTGGCGTAATTGGTAGCCGCGCTAGACTTAGGATCTAGTGCCTAACGGCGTGGGGGTTCGAGTCCCCCCGCGCGCACAAAATTCACCGGCCCACTCTTTCGAGTAGGCCGGTTTTTCGTGTCTTATAGAATTACGGGTCTTTGGATTTAACGTTATCCCTCCAGCTCCTCATCATCGAAGAGCGAGGGTGGGATAAATTTGGTCAGCGGCTCCTCCTCTACGACTTCTTCAGCCTGCTCAGAGTCCGGAATGTTTTCGGATTCATCCTCTACAACCGGCTCTTCCGGGAACCGCGTCGGCTCGAGTTCCTTAACTTCCGCAACCTCAAAGTTGCTGATTCGTTTCCCTTTTGCCTTATATCCTTTAACAGCTATGAACTCCTCAGCATCCAATTCCAGCGAAGGGCGTATGGCATCAGCACCTCCGAAATTAACCTCAAGACGCGGGAATGGAGTATCGGTCAACAATAGCTCCTTGCCTCCCTCATCACTTCCAACAAATCTCTGAGGTTTGGAGGAGGACTCGAACATAAAGCGTTTCAGGTAAGAATATCCTAATTGAGGATCAAAGAAGGCGAGAGTCCATACCTTGTCAGGATTGAACTTTTCAATGCGGGCAATATTATCGTCATAATGGTTCTCATCTGAATAGGAGGAGGTAAAGTATTCTCCATCTTTGGTGATAATCAGAACCTGGTCATCTCCCTGGAATGTCCCTAAGGATTCTCCACGTCCGTCATAGTTCAGCCTCAGTACATCCCGGTCGAACCATACCTCGCGTCCACCCAATGTAGAGGCTCCTTTCTTTTCAAGCGTTATATTTGAGACCGAGAACTTTGTTACCTGATTGCCCAATGACTCCTTACCTTTTATATCAAGTTGAGAGAAGTCGACATATACGAAAGGCTGACGCGGACGGCGCCCATCCGGCCCCGGCTCATCCTTGAGCGAAACCTTGACCGTCTCAGCCTCCCCGTTAGGATTGACAGACAAGTATTCGATACGTGATCCCGGTAACCCTTTCGTTATGTCATACACCCTGTCGCGTGTAAGTCCGGTGATGAAGAAACGCTTCTTATAATATATACCCCCTTTTCCATTACGGTAAATAACATTGTAGACTGTGCGCCGGTCATTTTTCTTGAACAAGCCGATATGCAGGATCTTCTTCCCTACATAGACCTTATCCTGTACCTTAATTATTTTATAGGTACCGTCACGGTAGATTATTAGAATATCGTCTATGTCTGAACAGGTGAACCTGAACTCGCCCTCTTTTAGGCCGGTACCGATGAATCCACCATCCTTATCAAAGAGGAGACGCTTGTTGGCTTCGGCGACCTTTGTGGCTTCAATTGAATCGAACCCTCGTATCACAGTCCTCCTCGGGAAATGGGAAGCATATTTATCGCGCAGATGTTCATACCATTTGATAGTATATTCTACTATATGCTCCATGTCATATTGAAGGGTCGCGATCTCCTCCTCCAACTGAGCTATTTTCTCATCCGCTTTCTCCTTATTGAATTTCAGGATCCGCGCCATCCTCATTTCCCAAAGATGCTCCAGATCCTCATCAGTTACAGGACGGAAGAAAGACTCCATATACGGCTCGAAAAGGACGCGCAGCCTGCTGACTGCTTCCTCCATTGAAGCGGCTCCCTCTACTTTGGAATCCTTATACATACGTTCCCCGATGAAAATCTTTTCAAGGGAGGCGGCCATCTGTTGCTGGCGAGCATCCTCCAGCCGTATCTCCAACTCCTGATGCAGAAGGTCTCGCGTACGGTCAACTGAGAATCTCAGCAGATCCGATACTGACAAGAACTGAGGCTTGTTATCGTAAATCACACAGCAGTTCGGAGAGATAGAGATCTCGCAGTCGGTAAAGGCATAAAGGGCATCCATAGCCTTGTCGGAGGAGGTCCCCGGATTGAGATGAACCAGAATCTCTGCCGTAGCGGAAGTATTATCGTCTACGCGACGGATCTTGATTTTGCCTTTCTCCATTGCTCCCAAAATAGAGGATATAAGAGTGGCGGTAGTTTTGCCGAACGGGAGTTCGGTTATGGCCAAGGTCTTGTTGTCAACCTTCTCTATCTTGGCCCTTACTTTTACCGTTCCTCCCCGTGCCCCGTCATTATATCGGGATACATCAAGCAGTCCCCCTGTCTGGAAGTCCGGTAGTAATTGGAATGGTTCCCCTTTAAGAAATGAAATAGCGGCTTCGGCCACCTCCCCAAAATTATGAGGAAGGATCTTGGAACTAAGACCAACCGCAATACCCTCTACACCTTGGACCAAGAGCAGAGGGAATTTCACCGGCAGCGTAACCGGCTCCTTTTTTCTACCGTCATAACTGAGAGTCCATTCCGTTATCTTCGGACTGTAGACGGTTTCAAGAGCGAACTCCGAAAGCCTTGCCTCAATATAACGCGGGGCAGCCGCGGAATCACCCGTGAGGATGTTTCCCCAGTTACCCTGAGTGTCGATAAGCAACTGTTTCTGGCCTAACTGAACCAATGCATCTCCGATCGAGGCATCCCCGTGAGGGTGATATTGCATTGTGTTGCCGACAATGTTGGCGACCTTGTTGAAACGTCCGTCGTCAAGAGTCTGCATCGAATGAAGAATACGGCGTTGGACCGGTTTCAGGCCATCCTCTATGTGTGGTACTGCGCGTTCCAATATTACATAAGAGGCATACTCGAGATACCAGTCGCGGAACATTCCTGAGAGCCGTGTATGGTTCTGGAATGGCGCGTCGGCTGCGGGTTGGGTCGGTGTATTTGCTGTCAATTCTTCCATGGTCGAAAGGTTCCTAAGGGGGTAAAAAGGGTGTTGATGGAGTATGTTGAAATGATTTTGGAGGAAAGGAGTATAAAATTAGCGAATTTTTCTTAAATTAGCATCCATGAAATTCAAAAAAACAAAGCAAGTGGCACTCTTAGCCCTTGTTTCAGTGGCTTCCGTAGCCTCCATGCAAGGTCAAGAGAGGGTAGAACAGGATTCTCCGCGACCTATAATGTCCCGATATACCTTAGAAGTAGGAAGGCGCCATGCGCTCTCTACTTACCTGTCTCCGATCGTATATCACGGAGTAGATTTCACTCTCGGTGGCGAATGGCGCAAAAAGATGCCTTTTGATCCCAGATGGGAGATGGCTTTTCAAGGCAAGCTCGGCTTTTCCAACATGGAGAATATGGTAAAGAACGCATCAATGCAGATGTTTGAGGCCAGTTTCTCCTGGGGTATGGAAAGAATGTGGAGTGTAGGGGGGGAATGGAAGATTGGTGCCGGAGGTTCCGTATCTGCTGACGGGGGTGTGCTTTATCTGGCACGCAACAGTAACAATCCCGCCAATGCCATGGCGAGGGTGGGGCTTAACCTTACCGGTTCGGTAGCTAAGCCATTCAAGATAGGGAGGCTGAAAGTTACCGGATTTGACCAGTTATCTCTGCCGACGGTCGGAATTTTCTTCAGTCCCGAATATGGGGAAACTTATTACGAGATATACCTTGGTAACCGTAAAGGATTGATACATTGCGGATGGTGGGGGAATAACTTCTGTCTTGACAACCTTCTCGGGACTGAGTTGCATTTTGGAAAAAGAAGCCTTGTCTTAGGCTGGAGGTTCGATATGTACACTACCCATGCCAATAACTTGGATACTCAGTTATGGCGTCATTCGGGTGTGATAGGTCTTAAATTTTAAGGATGCAAAAGAATATGACTAACGGAAAATCAGTCGCAGCACTATATATCTCTTCTCTATTTAAACCCCACTCGAAAAAGTCCCTCATAGGATTGGTGGGCTCGCTCCTGAGCATCCTGTTTTTGGCTGGATGTCATGAAGTAGAGACATTCGAAGATGACCCGATGGGAAATTTTGATTGTCTCTGGAAAACCGTAGATGAGCATTACTGCTTCTTTAAGGAAAAGAACATAGATTGGCAGCAGATCAGGAGCAAATACCGCACTCAGGTTAAACAGTCCACTCAATGGCCGGAACTTTATAACATCTGCGCCTCGATGCTTTATGAATTGGAGGATGGACATGTGAATTTAATTACCTCATTCTCAACTTCGAGTTACCGTAAATGGTGGACTGATTATCCCCAGGATTTCAATCTGCGCACCATCCAGCAATATTATCTTGACTTTCAGTATTTGCAGACAAGCGGTATTACTTACAGTACTCTTGCCGAAGGTAAAGTAGGATATATGTATTATCCAAGCTTCTCCACCAATATCGGCGAGACAAACCTGGATTATATACTCGCTATCTTAGGAGCGACCGAAGGACTAATAATAGATGTCCGCAATAATGGAGGAGGGTTGCTCACAAATATCAATACTTTGGTAGGACGTTTCATTACCTCGGAGATAACAGGAGGATATATGTGTCATAAGACCGGACCGGGTCATGACAGCTTCTCGGAGCCCTATCCTATGACCTATAAACCGGCTGAGAAAGGGAGAATACAGTACCTTGACAAGCCCGTGATAGTGCTGACCAACCGTAGCTGCTTCAGCGCCGCCAATAGCTTCGCGGCTGTAATGAAAGAATTGCCGCAAGTCAAGATAGTGGGAGCTCGGACCGGTGGCGGAGGTGGGTTACCCTTCTCTTATGAACTTCCTAACGGTTGGGGAGTTAGATTCTCAGCTTGTCCGATCACTGATTTGAGAGGGGAGTCGATAGAAAACGGGATCGACCCTTCGGAAGGGTGTGAGGTGCACTCCTCAGAAGAGGAATTGGCGCAAGGGGTAGATAATATCCTGGACTTTGCAATCAAGATGATAGCAGGCGAGAACTGGGATTTAAATGAACCCTAACCCGTGGTCGAATGTTATGATAATAAGTTAATTGGGGTCGTAGTGGGAATATAAACAATTATAAAAACATTCGATTATGAACGACGTGTTAAGTTATGAAGAAAAGAAAGAGTTGCCGGATTCCGTATTTGGGTTACCCGAAAGAAGGGAATATCCGATGCCGGATGCAGCTCATGTAAGGGCAGCCGAGGCTTACTTCCGTTATTGTCCGGAAGATCTGAAGCCTAAATTGGCCCGTGCGATACTGAAGTTCGCCTCAGAATATGGAGTGGATATAGAGTCCCCCACAATTTTGAGTTACGCTCAAATGTAAATCCTCAATCTGGGTAAAATTTTCCGGGAGGCCACACCGTAAGAGAGTGGTCTCCCGGTTTAATAATAGGAGAAAGGTTCCTTCTGTTTAATTTTTTGAGATGAGAGAGGTCATCAGGGGTTGCGTATATCGGGAATTTTTACTACATTTGCACGTTATATGTACCATTGCGCCAAGCGGAGTGGTATATGTATGTGTATAAACATAAGGAAGAGTAAGGTAAAAACTCAAAAATAATGTATAGGGACAAGACTTGCGGTGAATTACGCATTGGCGATGCCGGCTCGAAAGTGACATTGGCCGGATGGGTACAGCGTATCCGTAAAATGGGAGGTATGACCTTCCTTGATATTCGTGACCGTTATGGTGTCACTCAGGTTATCTTCGATTCTGAGTCCAATCCGGCACTCTTTGAGGCCGCAAATAAGCTTGGACGCGAGTATGTAGTTCAGATTTCGGGTCGTGTGGAGGAAAGGGCCAGCAAGAATCCGGCTATTCCTACCGGCGATATAGAGATTGTTGCCGACGACATTAAGATCCTCAATAAGAGCAAGGTTCCTCCTTTCACCATAGAGGATAATTCCGATGGTGGGGACGACTTGAGAATGAAATACCGTTATCTGGACCTTCGTCGTAATTGCGTGAAGAATAATCTCGAACTGCGCCATAAGATGGCTTTCGAGATACGTCGCTATCTTGACTCTAAAGGGTTCCTGGAAATAGAGACTCCGATATTGGTGAAATCTACTCCGGAAGGTGCTCGCGATTTCGTAGTTCCTTCCCGTATGAACCCGGGAGAATTCTACGCTCTTCCTCAAAGTCCGCAGTTGTTCAAGCAGCTGCTGATGGTAGCCGGTTATGACCGGTATTTCCAGATCGCCAAATGTTTCCGCGACGAGGACCTGCGCGCCGACCGCCAGCCTGAGTTTACTCAGATTGACTGCGAGATGAGTTTCGTAGAGCAGGATGATGTCATTGAGATGTTCGAAGGCTTGGTAAAACATATTTTTAAATATGTCAAGGGAATTGACTTTACAGAACCTTTCCAGCGCATGACTTGGGCTGACGCTATGCGTCTCTACGGTAGCGACAAACCTGACCTTCGTTTCGGCATGGAATTTGTAGAGTTGACAGACTTAGCTAAGGGACATGGCTTCCCGGTAGCTGATGATGCTGAACTGACAGTCGGAATCTGTGTCCCCGGTTGTGCCGGCTATACCCGCAAGCAATTGGATGAACTTACCAATTTTGTAAAGCGCCCTCAGATTGGAGCCAAGGGCTTGGTATATGTCAAGTTCGAGGAGGATGGAACTGTAAAGAGCTCAGTAGGAAAATTCTATAGCGAGGAAGACCTGAAGGCATGGGGCGAAAAGGCGGGTGCTAAGCCAGGTGACCTTCTGCTCGTGATGAGCGGTCCGGCTATGAAGACGCGCAAACAGCTCTGCGAGCTCCGTCTGGAGATGGGCAACCGTCTGGGTCTGCGCGATAAGAATAAATTCGCTTGTCTTTGGGTAGTAGATTTCCCGCTGTTTGAATGGGATGAGGAGACACAACGCTATTATGCAATGCATCATCCCTTTACCGCACCGAATCCGGATGACATACCTATCCTAAAGACAGATACCGGAAAGGCACGTGCTACGGCCTACGACATTGTAGTGAATGGTACAGAACTTGGCGGCGGCTCGATCCGTATTCACGATGCCGAAACTCAGGATCTGATGTTCGAGTTGCTTGGCTTCACCAAAGAGCGTGCACAAGAGCAGTTCGGCTTCCTGATGGATGCTTTTAAGTATGGTGCACCTCCTCATGGTGGTCTCGCTCTCGGTTTTGACCGTTTCGTTTCTATTCTTGCCGGTCTGGACACGATCCGTGACGTCATAGCGTTCCCGAAGAATAATTCGGGCCGCGATGTGATGAACGAATCTCCCTCTCCGTTAGATCCGGCTCAGTTGGAGGAACTTCAGCTGAAAATTAATATAGAGAAAGATTGAAGATAAAAGTTAAAGAAATAGCAGAGGCAATAGAAGCGGTAGCTCCACTGTCGCTTCAGGAGTCGTATGATAACGCAGGTCTTCAGGTAGGTAACCCGGACATGCCGGTAAGTGCTGTCCTGGTATGCCTGGATGTAACCGAAGATATACTCAAAGAGGCTAAGGAAAGGGAGTGTAATCTGATAGTTACGCATCATCCTTTGATTTTCAAAGGCCTTAAACAGCTTACCGGACGTACAGCCGTAGAGCGAATAGTGGCTGAGGCTATAAAGAGCAACATCGCCATCTACTCAGCTCATACAAATTTGGATGCGGCTACCGAAGGTGTAAGCGCGGAGATCGCCCATATATTGAATATGAAGAATCTCCGGCCATTGCGTCCGGACGCCCCCGGTAGCAATACCGGTTTGGGTATAATCGGTGATATCGATCCCACCCCGAAGATGGAGTTCCTGCGTAAACTGAAAGATAACTTCAGCGTGAAGGCCTTGCGCTATAGCTCGCAGAGTCCTCAGATAGTGGTAAGGAAAGTAGCCCTTTGCGGCGGAGCCGGCGGAAGTTTCGTCAATGATGCTCTGAAACAAGGTGCAGATGTCTATGTCACCGGGGACCTGAAGTATCATGATTATACGACTTATGGACTGGATATGCTACTGGCCGACATAGGCCATTATGAAAGCGAATTATGTTCGATGAAGATATTCTCGAAGGTAATTCGGGCCAAATATCCGGATTGCCTGGTATGTTTCGCCGAGCATGAGGTGAGTCCCGTAGGGGTTTGCTAATCAAAGATGGGGAATCAGGGAAGAATGGGAATTTAGAAAAATCTTAAAAACAAATATATGGCAACTGAAAAGAAAGCAGACAAAGAGCGCAGTGTGGAAGACCGTCTGAAGGCGTTGTATCATCTGCAGACACTCCTTTCTGAGATCGACCGCATCAAGATAGTACGCGGTGAGCTTCCGGAAGAGGTCAAGGACCTGGAAGACGAACTCGTGATGTATCAGACCCGTATCCAGAAACATAAGGATGAGATAGCCGAGCTCAATGCTTTCATCAATACCAAAAAGGGTAAGATCGAGGAGTCCAAAGCGAAAATAGCGCGTTACAACGAGCAAATCGATAATGTCCGCAACAACCGCGAGTTCGCATTCCTTGAAAAGGAAAGGGAGTACGAGAACCTGGAGATCGAGTTCTGTGAGAAAAAGATCCGTGAGGCTATAGCTTCCATCGAGCAGAAGGAGGGTGAGATCGCGCAAAGCGAGGAGGAACTGACAGACCGTACCCATGTCCTTGAAGAAAAGAAACAGGAACTGCAGGAGATCATTGCCGAGACACGTGAGACTGAAGAACGTCTTCGCGAGGAGGCCAAGCAGGTTGAGGGTACTATTGATGATCAGCGTACGTTGGCGGCCTTCAAGCGTATCCGTAAGAATGCCCGGAATGGTCTCGGTATCGTAACCGTACAGCGCAGCGCATGTGGAGGTTGCTTCAACCGTATTCCGCCCCAGCGTCAGCTTGAGATCAAGATGCACAAGAAGGTTATAGTCTGCGAGTATTGCGGACGTATCATGATTGACGGAGCTTTGGCCGGTATCGAAGAGAAGGTAGTAGAACAGGCTCCGGTAAAGAAACGCTCAATGCGCGCTAAGAAGGCTACTAAAAAAGTTGAGATATGATCTGATCTCAAAGTCTGCCTTTGAGTAAGGAATAAAAACTTATAATCAATTGACCACGGCTCTTTCATTTAAGACAGAATTAATCGTATAAGTCCCTTACCCGATTCC
>CAZKJP010000044.1:0-9864 GCA_964553075.1 uncultured Sangeribacter sp.
TGGGTTGAGTGTCCGATTGTTATAGGGATAAACTCCCAAACTCGGGAAGATACAAACTTTTTTTGTAACTAAGCAAATCTTGAAACAAAAATTTAGACCTCGGCTTAGAAAATTAACGCCCAATGTTTATTTTTGGACATTCCCATCATGGAAGTCTTATTTCCCAGTTTTATATGCTCATTAATTTTTAAGAGGAACTTAATATTTTGAAGAGAAGTATGGAGGAGGTGAGATGGAGCTTTGTGAGTGGGTAGGGGGAATTAGGATTTTGTGGTGAGCATGTAGCCGAAGCCGCGCTGGTTCAGGATGGTGAGAGTGGGGTCGTGGCGCAGGGCGCGACGCAGTTTGTGGATGTAGCCGTGAAGGGAGTTGCGGTTGCTCAGTTCGTCTCGCCCCCAGACCGCGACCATCATTTCCGAGGAGTCCACAGTCCGTCCGATATTGGCGAGCAGCTTCTCCAATATCCGCGCCTCGATATTGGAAATCACAGTCTCCTTACCTTCAATGGAAAGAGTCTGGTTCCCTGAATCATAAGTATACTTGCCAAGATTGTATCTCTTTCCGGAAACTGAGAGATCCTTATTTCTTAATAAAGCCTTTACCCTGGCCAACAGCTCCCGCAATTCAAATGGCTTCTTCAGGTAATCGTTAGCCCCCAGAGAGAATCCTTCCTCGAGATCATCAATCGCACTTTTAGCGGTCAAAAAAATGATAGGTACATCTGCCGAAATACGCCTTATCTCTTTTGCCATTGTGAACCCGTCAAGGCGAGGCATCATCACATCAGCTACAATCAGATCAGCCCCATGATCCTTAAACAGAGTCATACCCTCTACGCCATCGTATGCCGCCATTACATCGTAATCCTGCTGGCGCAATGTGTCGCAAACTATCAACGACAGGTCCCGCTCATCCTCTACAAACAGTATCTTAGCTTTCATAATCCATTTTCATCCTTATAGTAAAAACCGAACCCAAGCCTTCCCGGCTTTTGACATTTATATCAAATCCCATCTTTTGAAGTATATTCCTTACGTAATATAGGCCTATACCGTAACCGCGTATATCCTGACGGTTACCATGAGGTACACGATAGAACTTATCGAAAATATAAGGTAGGGCTTTTGCCGGAATGCCGATTCCATTATCTGATATTGACAATGTATCAGCGTCTATTCGAATTTTGATATTCACACTCTCCCCTGAATATTTGATAGCGTTATCTATCAAATTATTCAGCACATTTGACAAATGACCCTTGTCAGCAATTATATATACCTCTCCATTGGATTCAACGTCAATCCCAACTTCCTTTTCTCCTCTCAGTCTTTGGGCTTCCGCTATTTCGTAAGTTAAAGTGGTAAGATCAATCTTTTCCGGTTTTAGAGTCATGGACTTCCGTCTCTCCATACTGACCGCCAAAATATTCTCTACCGACTCCCCGAGCTTCTTTAGCTGTTTCAAGGCAATGGAGAGATAGATGTTTTTCTTCTCCAGATCATTCGCAGTATCATAGTGCAACAACGCATCATTAGCCGAATAGGCAATCGAGATCGGAGTCTTTAGTTCATGAGTCATGTTGCTTACAAAATCATCCTTCATCTCCTCAATGGTTCGCAAACGTGAGACTGTCCGGAAGAGATACCAAAAAGCCGCCGCGAAAGTTATCATCAGCAAGAATACCGTTACGATGATACCTGTCATCTGAGATAATATATGACGGGTCAGGGGAGTAACGTGCGCCCTGTAAAACCATCCTTTCTCCGGATTGAAACATAGCCTGAATTGGTCGTAACCTCCTGTTCCCTTAACCAACTTGCCATTCCTGAGAATGGGAGTATCATTGCGGTCTACAATTTCTATAGCTACGAACTCCGGATAGATCTTCCTATCGTCCAGACGAGCGCGGAAGACACTGTCAGTCAAGTTGAGGTCATACATGAAGTACTTATCCATACTCTCATGCAGCTGCTGGCTCATAGCCCTGATCATCTGATTGGAATAGGACTTGCTACGGGAGAGCGGTGCTTGCTTGATGGTATCTGTACCGTCTGACTCGGTGGTCCGGGTCACAAAATTCCCGTTTTGGTCAACCGATCCATTTACTCTGCCATGGATAGTAGAAGAGGATTCGGCGGATGCTGAGTTTCCTGATTCCTCAGCAATGACTTCTGCTTTGAGGGTTGCCCGCTCATACCGCTCCCACATCTCGTCTATATCCGTATCGACAAGGGCGGTCAAGACCTCGCGCTCCATATCCCGGCGTATACTCCCGTACAATTTTACCAGATAGTAAATATTGCAGCCGAAGATAACCGCGATGACCGATATGAATAATATGGAGACAAGCTTGAACCTCTTCATACTTACCATACGGAACGGGACTTGGTTATATTACACAATTAAGACTAAATAAGGGAAGGGTTAAGACTAAATAAGGATGAAGGTTGGAATCTGAACTGATATCCGGTGTAATTTTGCCTTATCACAAAAATCACACATTATGAAACATACATTAGCTATTTTCACAGCTTGCCTTGTCGTTTTTGGGATGGCTGCGCAAGAGGAAATGGGGGACAGTATCACTGCGCGCGAGCTCACTGAAGTTACGGTCAATGGCGAAAGGCCTCAGGTTAGCGGACGGGATGGTATAATAGTGGTAGATCTCCCCGCGATAGTCCGGGACAAACCGGTCAGCAATATTCTTGAGGCCTTAGGGTACCTGCCCGGAGTGGTAAACAATAACGGATTGATTGGACTGGCCGGTGCCTCGGAGATCTCCATCATCCTAAATGGGGAACCGACTAATATGCCACTTCAGAATCTTTATCAGCTGCTATATAATATGCCGGTAGAGCGGCTGAAGAATGTGGAGGTGATGTACTCGGCTCCGGCCAAGTATCATGTAAATGGCGCGGTGATAAATTTGGTGCTCAAAACTCCCAGACCTCTCGATGGATTGCAAGGGCAAGTTAGGGCCGGGTATAATCAAGATCATTATGCATCCTACGGCGGAGGTCTCTCGATGACTTATGCTGTAAAGGATTGGAGCTTCGACCTCAACTACGGTTTGTCGCGCGCTAAAAGCTGGAACCGGGAAGAAACTTTCTCCAATCATCTGTATAAAGGAGTTCGGATCGGCATTGAAGATGATATGCGTCGTATTTCCGAGAACTGGGCTAATACCATTTACACCTCCGCGAGATATAAAGGAATAAGCCTCACCTATAACGGACAAATATCCTCGAAGGTCAAAGGTAAGAGTCTCTCCCGCGGCACTCTGGGTAGCTTCGCCAACGACTATGGATATCTTGGGCCTGTCAATTACCAAAACATCGGCCTGAGATATGCGGCTCCTTTCGGGCTGACTTTGGGCGGGGATTATACCCGTTATAGCGAAAAGACGGAGCAGAGGCTTTCTCAGGGGGAACAAGTGCTTTTAAACTCCCTCAATCGCCAATCTATTGACCGCTGGCATGGATATGTAGACCAGCAGCATCAGCTTGGTATTTGGCAAATCAACTATGGTGCGGAGTATCAGTTTGCCCATGACCATAGCTCGCAGATCAATTATCCTGCTGAGGAAGGAAGTTTCTTCGGTACGTCTAAGGAAGAGATGGTGGATGCCTATGTAGGACTACAGACATCCCTCGATTGGGGATTGTCATTCAATGTATCGGCTAAAGGTGAATATTTTCACAATGAATATCAGCATAACTGGAATTTCATACCACAGTTAGGAGCTACATTTTATCGTACTCCGGTTAGTATCTTCCAACTGGACTTTTCTACCATACGTCAGTATCCCTCATATTGGACACTCCATCAGCGCACCTCCTATATCAATCCTTATTCAAAGGTAATAGGGAATCCGGAGTTGCAGCCCTTCCTTAATTATTCCGGCCAACTGAGCTATATATTCAAGCAGAAGTATGTGGCGACTTTGTATGTTCAGTATGGAGATAAGGCTACTGTCCAACTACCGTATCAGTCCACGGAGGAATTGAGTCTTGTTTATCAGACTATCAATATGAATTATAAGCGGTCAATCGGGCTGAATTTAAATATTCCTTTGAATGTCGGGAACATCTGGAGTGCTACCTTTACGGCCAATTTGTTTCATCAGCGAGAGAAGGCAGACCGGTTCCATGACATGAGCTTCGATAACGGTAAATGGATCTTTTATGGAGGCTGGAATAACACGATCAAATTTAGCCGGAATTTCCCGGTTTCGATGTCGCTGGATGCGACATATATATCACCCTCGGTACAAGGTATAGCAGACCTTTCTTCGATCTGGAAGGTTGATGCCGGAGTGAAATGGCAATTCGGCCGGAGTAGGAGTTGCGAATTGGATCTTCAGGCCAATGACATTTTCAACCGATGGTCACCGACCATGACCATAACCTCCGGTGGTCAGGATTACCGGATGAAAGTAAGGGATATGAGCCGTAACTTAAAATTGACCTTCATCTGGCGTTTCAACGGCTTCCAACCCAAGGAGACCTCCGCTCCCGACACCTCCCGCTTCGGCACCAATTGATTCCATATTAATAGCTACCCCAGCCCGTATAATTAAAGGTTAATATGATTTGTAAATGTTAAAATATGTAAATGGGGGGGGTAAATTGAATTTTTTTGTAGCTTTGTAATGGGTTTAGTTAAAAGAGCTTGCCCGTAATGTATCGCTATACTAAGCTACATCAATTTATGGAGACACCTGCAAACAACTTATCTTTGAAAAGAGTGGCTTCTCTAATAGGAGCTGCTGTTTCTTTATTGGCTATCTCAACATTTTTCATGACATTTGCCAAACTTTCCATAACTGTTGGGGATATACTAATCCAAGGTCGGGATTATGCCGTATATCAGATGTACCCGAATGGAACCGGGAAAGTGATGACCATAATCGGTACGTTCGTATTGTTGGCCAATGCTTTGCTGCAGTACCTGAAGCCAAAGGCTTGGCTGAATTTCGTTAGTGCATTGGTGGTGCTTTTGCCCATTATGATGATTCGGGTTACGGAGGTGCATGTCTACGAAGAGAAAATTGGATGGTGGGTCAGCATATTCTTAGGTCTGATACTGTTGTTCTGCTGGGCGGTAGAGTACGTGTACTATATAAGATCAGTGAAGAGGGTATGGCCCACTGCCGTATGGGGCGGTTCTTTGGTAATATTGGCCATTATTCTCTTTATAGCTTTTAAGACTTATTCCGTTCCGTTTATAATCTTTCTCTTCCCGATTGGAATCTGCTTGCTCTTGACCGCCTTGTTAGGATTGATATTCTCGAAGGAACGTCATAAAAAGACTGAGTTTGAGCCGGTAGAGGAAGAGGTTGCACTCCTCGAAGGAGAAGGAGAGGATGGTATCGATGAGAGTGCCGAGGTGGAGACGCAGGGGCAGAATAACATGCGCTACCTCTGGCCGATAGTTCTCTCTTCAGCGATTGTAGGAATAATTGTGGTGTTTATGATCTCCTTTAGCGGTCAGGAAGATACTCAGGGTGAGGAGTGGACCGATGTCTTCGCACCTACCCAAAGGCTCGAAGAGATGAGAAAAGAGAGAGCCGAAGAGTTGCTGAATGAATCGTACGGAACTGAGGAAGAGTACACGTCGGCACACGCGGATCCCTATGAAATGTCAGAGGAAGAGGCGGAGGAGTACAGAAGGACTGAGATGGATGCTCAGAATGATTGGGATGATGACGAGACGAAGTATTGGGATCATGCAGAAACCAAGCATTGGGAGGGAGCTATCAATGGTAAATGGAAGATAGAGATGACAATCAGTTGTCTTGACGGGAGAGTATGGGGTACATACAGCTATAAATCCAATGGAGGTGAAATTGACCTGAAGGGCGAGTGGGGGAATAATGACGAACTGACGTTGATAGAGACTGTAAACGGCAAAGAGACAGGCCGATTCATCGGAGA
Source organism: uncultured Sangeribacter sp. (assembly GCA_964553075.1). Lineage (GTDB taxonomy): Bacteria > Bacteroidota > Bacteroidia > Bacteroidales > Muribaculaceae > Lepagella. The sequence continues at coordinate 5,937 of CAZKJP010000044.1, forward strand.
CTACGGGAACAGCCGGTTTGCCGGTGTCTGGAAGAGCGCGGACGGCCAGAAGGAGTATCCGTTCAGCGTAGTATTAATAAACAAATAAACCACTCTTATATAAGGTGTTAACAATAACTTGAGATTATGAGAAAGATACTACTGGCTGTAGGCTTCATATGTATATGTATTTCGGGATTATGTCAGAACGGCAAATGGTCCGAAAGAGAGCAGATGTTCGGATTGAAAGGACCTGTGAAGACCGCTTATTTCGATGAGCGTACTATCACTTTCCCTTCGGGAACCGTGCGTTTTACCGAAGATGGAGAATGCCTTACCCTAAAGGAGAATCTGGAAGAACCCGGTATTAGCGTGACACGTGATGGGAAGGGCAGGGTAAAGAATGTGAAGCAAGTTGGAGGCGGCGAGACCAATTACTATTATAATGACGAGGAAGCCAAATATAATCCGGGCAGGCTGATCAGCATAGGTTATACGTTAGATAACACTGTCACCACCTGGTCCTTGGATAATGACTATGAGGGGAATATGATATCCCAGGTTGTGGATGCCGTCACCTTTCCTTCAAAAGAGGAAAAGGGAGTTTATATTGAATATGAGGTGCTGGAGAGGGATAAGTATGGAAATTGGTTGAAAAGGAAAACGATCGCCCGTGAAAGAGTGGGACGTGGGTTCTCGGAGGATACTGAGGAGAGGGTCGAGACATGCCGGCTGGAATATTTCCCGGAGAGTGCCGGGTATACCTCTTTTGCACCAACTCAATCTCCGTCGGGTCAAAATAAATATATTATCGAAGAGGAGGTAACGGAACCTTCGGTTGATTACAATGCTGTCTTTGATGCTCCCGAGACGCTCCCGGGTTTTCCGGGTGGCGAAAATGCCCTCTTTCGTCAGATATACAAGATTTTGCGTTATCCGCTCATAGCTCAGGAAAACGGCAAGCAGGGAACAGTGGTAGTAGGATTTATCATTGAAAAAGACGGGAGTGTCAGCAATGTGAAAGTCAATCAAGGAGTTGACCCATCACTTGATAAAGAAGCTGTACGCGTTATCAGTTCCTTACCGAAATTCACCCCCGGTAAAGTAAATGGAAGACCGGTCCGAACCTCAATGACCCTTCCGGTAAGATTCAAACTGAATTGAAAGAGATAAGATATATCCGTCTATAGAGATTCTTGTTACTGTAGAATAAAGCCAGAACAGGTGTATTTTTGTTGATTAATATTATTCAGAAGCTCTATTTGTTTGCAAATTAGGGGAAGAAGTCTTAATTTTGCAGTGAAACTGTCCATGCGGAGTCTCGCCATGGATCCTAACAACATATCCGACGGCCTCGGGACCTTCCGGGGGCCTTCGGGTATGTCATTCCCTTTTGGGTTATTCCATTATTATAGAAACCTTCTTGCTTTATTAAGATCGAAGATGAGAAAGCAATACTCTATACTAACAATGGTTATGCTGATGATCCTTATGGTAACGTCATCGGCATTGGCTGAAAACCGCCTTTACGTTCCCTCGGTCAATTTTGAACCGGGCCTTCCGGCGACCGTAGAGATAAATCTGAATAATGATGCCGATTACTACGGGGTCTACACGGAAATGAAACTCCCCGCAGGGTTGGAGGTGGCGAAGACCTCGAACGGACAATTGGACATCTCTTTAGTCTCAGATCGGGCTGACAGCTCGTATCAACTGGTTACTAATGCGGCAAATGGGAATATCTATATCGGTGCTTTCTCAGCGACCTTGCCTCAGCATCCTATAAAAGGTGATAGTGGAGTATTGATTAGGGTCAATGTGAAGGTTTCTGAGACCTTCTCAGGGGGCAATGTCACTTTAAGTAATACTAAGCTGACCGACAGTAATGATAAGGATGTTCCGGTGAATGGCAGCTCGACTTATATCGGGGTGCTTCCGATTTCAATATCAGTTATCCCCGCGGAACTGGTTATAAATAAGGGAGAAACCTCTCAGTTGGGAGTAGAGTTCACTCCGACATACACTACGGATAAGACTTTGACCTGGAAAACATCCGATCCGGATATCGTGACGGTATCCGAGGATGGGATGATAACCGCAATATATAAAGGTACTGCGACAATCACTGCTACTTCAGTTAATGGCAAGGAATCTACTTGTGAGGTTACGGTTCTCATTCCGATTGAGGAATTATCTGTGGAGCCGGCAACATTGACTATGGAAAAGGGTTCCTCTCAAAAGCTGACAGCAACTCAAATCCCGGAGGACACTACTGATACGTTGGAATGGTTCTCTAACGATGAGAGTGTCGTAACGGTAGTTGACGGTGAGGTTACGGCAATTGAAGTAGGTCAGGCTGTTATTACGGTAAAGAGTGGACCGCTCGAGGCCACCTCCCATATAACGGTGATAATTTCTCCGCGCGAGATATTGCTTAATCCTTCGGAGGTCGCATTGGGTGTAGATGAGACCGTTACCGTGGAAGCCACTGTTCTGCCAGACGATGCTACCGATAAGTCCTTGATCTGGACCTCGGCTAATCCGGAAATCGCAACGGTGGATCAGGACGGACATATAACGGGCCATGCTTTAGGCGAGACTGAGATAAGGGTACAAGCCGGTGATGTAACGGCAGTTTGTAAAGTCTCGGTAGTGCCGAATCCGGTTTTGGAGATCAAACTAAGTCAGGAGGAGGCAACCTTGGAAGTTGGGGATGTGTTAGACTTGACAGCTGAGGTCCTCCCGGAAGATGCTACCTTTAAGAATACCATCTGGTCATCGAGCAATACCGCAATCGCAACTGTAGATCAGGATGGTCATGTGACAGCCTTGGCGCTTGGGGAGGTAGATATCAAAGTTACTTCCGGAGCGGTGACCGCAATTTGTAAAGTCAAGGTCGTCCCGACTCTGGTGACTGAGGTGCTGATGAATCCCAGCGAGAAATCGGTCATGATAGGTGAGGGATTTACTATCGTGGCGACGGCGTTGCCGGAAAATGCAACCGACAAGAGCATAACTTGGGCATCATCAGATGAATCGATCGCAACTGTATCTGAGACAGGCGAGGTAACGCCCTTACGCGACGGAGAGGTGGAGATCACGGCTACCTCCGGAGGAGTGTCCGGGGTATGCAAAGTTACCGTGCTGCCAATTCCGGTTGAAAAGATCACTCTCGAACCTACGGCCTTAAGGTTGATGGTTGGGCAGAGTGAGAAGATCGCTGCTGCCATCGAGCCGGATAACGCTACGTATAAAGATATTACTTGGAGCAGTAGCAATCCGACAATTGCTAAGGTAGACGAGAACGGAAATGTAACAGCCTTGGCGTTAGGGGAGGTTGAGATTTCTGCTACCAGTGGTAATGTAACTGCGATTTGTAAGGTAGAGGTTATCCCGACACCTGTTAAGAGCATCAGCCTTGATAAGGAGGAAGAGGAACTGAAGGTAGGTCAGGAACTGACCTTGACGGCGACCGTGCTTCCCGGGGACGCTACAAACAAGACAGTATTATGGGAATCCAGCGATCCGTCAGTAGCTTCTGTAGAAGATGGCATAGTAAAGGCTTTGGCGTTAGGTACCGCTACCATCACCGCCTATTGCGAGTCCGATGAGACTATAAAGGCTGAATGTTTGATCACGGTGGTTAAGACACCGGTTGAGAGCATCAGTCTTGATAAGGAGGAAGAGGAACTGAAGGTAGGTCAGGAACTGACCTTGACGGCGACCGTGCTTCCCGGGGACGCTACAAACAAGACAGTATTATGGGAATCCAGCGATCCGTCAGTAGCTTCTGTAGAAGATGGCATAGTAAAGGCTTTGGCGTTAGGTACCGCTACCATCACCGCCTATTGCGAAGATAACAAGTCCATCAAGGCGGAATGTGTTATCACGGTAATCCCGACACCGGTCGAGAGCATCACCCTCACACCGAATGATATTAAGTTGAAAG
>CAZKJP010000044.1:9964-20389 GCA_964553075.1 uncultured Sangeribacter sp.
TCGCCACTATAGCGCCAGAGGATGCAACCTATAAAGATATCACTTGGAGCAGTAGCAATCCGTCTATTGCTACGGTAGACGATAAGGGTAATGTAACCGCGCTGGCAATAGGCGAGGTTGAGATTACCGCCACCAGTGGTAATGTAACCGCCATTTGTAAGGTAGAGGTTATCCCGACACCGGTCGAGAGCATCACCCTCACACCGAATGATATTAAGTTGAAAGTCGGAGAGAATGAAACTATTGTCGCCACTATAGCGCCAGAGGATGCAACCTATAAAGATATCACTTGGAGCAGTAGTAATCCGACAATTGCTACGGTAGATGAGAACGGTAATATAACCGCGCTGGCATTAGGTGAGGTTGAGATTACCGCAACCAGTGGTAATGTAACTGCGATTTGCAAGGTAGAGGTAGAGCCGACACCGGTAGAGAGCATCAGCCTTGACAAGACACAGGAGGAACTGAAGGTAGGTCAGGAACTGACCTTGACCGCGACCGTCCTACCCGAAGACGCCACAAACAAGACGGTGCTTTGGGAATCCAGTGACCCGGCAGTAGCTTCAGTAAACAATGGCATAGTTAAGGCGTTGTCATTGGGTACCGCTACCATCACCGCTTATTGGGAAGAGGACGAGACTATAAAGGCTGAATGTGTGATCACAGTAGTCCCGACACCGGTCGAGAGCATCACCCTCACACCGAATGATATTAAGTTGAAAGTCGGAGAGAATGAAACTATTGTCGCCACTATAGCGCCAGAGGATGCAACCTATAAAGATATCACTTGGAGCAGTAGCAATCCGTCTATTGCTACGGTAGACGATAAGGGTAATGTAACCGCGCTGGCAATAGGCGAGGTTGAGATTACCGCCACCAGTGGTAATGTAACCGCCATTTGTAAGGTAGAGGTTATCCCGACACCGGTCGAGAGCATCACCCTCACACCGAATGATATTAAGTTGAAAGTCGGAGAGAATGAAACTATTGTCGCCACTATAGCGCCAGAGGATGCAACCTATAAAGATATCACTTGGAGCAGTAGCAATCCGTCTATTGCTACGGTAGACGATAAGGGTAATGTAACCGCGCTGGCAATAGGCGAGGTTGAGATTACCGCTACCAGTGGTAATGTAACTGCGATTTGTAAGGTCGAGGTTATCCCGACTCCGGTTGAGAGCATCACCCTTGACAAGACACAGGAGGAACTGAAGGTAGGTCAGCCACTGACTTTGACCGCGACCGTGCTACCCGAGGACGCCACAAACAAGACAGTACTTTGGGAATCCAGCGATCCGGCAGTAGCTTCGGTAGAGGATGGCGTAGTTAAGGCTTTGTCATTAGGTACCGCGACAATCACTGCTTATTGTGAAGATAATGAAGCGGTCAGGGCTGAATGTGTAATAAAAGTTATACCAACACTGGCTGAAAGCATATCGATAAGTCCTGATCAATGGACTATGAAAGCAAGTGAGACAGTCGATTTATCAGTTAGCTTCACACCTGCTACTACCACTAATCAGACACTGACTTGGACCTCTTCCAATCCGGCCATCGCAGCTGTCGATGAGAATGGTAAGGTAACGGCAGTGGCAAAGGGCGAAGCGACCATCACTGCGACCACTACCAACGGTAAGACCGCGACCAGCGCTATTACAGTTGAAGAGACACTTGCTGAAAGCATAACCCTGACTCCGGATCAGGCAACCTTGAAGGCGACCGAGACAGTACAGTTAGAAGCCACCATCTATCCGGCGACAACAACCGACCAGACTTTGACCTGGACTTCCTCCAATCCGGCAATCGCTACGATTGATGAGAATGGTAAGGTAACCGCGGTATCGGTTGGTACCGCGACCATCACCGCGACCACTTCGAACGGTAAGATCGCTACCAGCGAAATAACTGTAATAGAGACTCCGGCTGACAGGGTAACCTTGACACCGGAGAAATGGACCTTGAAAGCAGCTGAGACTGTTGCGCTGGAAGCTACTATCTATCCCGCGACCACCACCGACCAAACCCTTACTTGGAGTTCATCTAATGAGGCCATCGCAACGGTTGATGAGCACGGTGTAGTGACCGCAGTATCAGTAGGTGTGGCAACCATAACCGTGAAAACTCAGAACGGTAAGATTGCCACCAGTCAGATAACAGTTGAAATAACCGAAGCAGAAAGCATCTCTTTGACTCCCGAGACCGCTTCCTTAGAAGTGAGCGAGACCCTGGAGTTGAAAGCTACCGTATCTCCGGCGACCACCACCGATCCCTCTATCACATGGGAATCCACCGATCCCTCCGTAGCTACTGTGGATGCTAACGGTGTTGTAACCGCCCTGGCTTTAGGCAACGCTACCATCACCGCGACCACCTCCAATGGCAAGACCGCGAGCAGCGCAATTACAGTAGTCGCCACCGAGGCCATCTCCATTACCATCAGTCCTAAGACTGCCACCCGTAAGGCAACTGAGACGGTACAATTAGAGGCAACCTTTGAACCGGCTACCACTACTGATCAGACACTGACTTGGACTTCCTCCAATCCTGCAATTGCCACAGTTGACAGAAATACCGGATTGGTAACAGCTGTATCCGTAGGTGAGGCAATAATAACCGCCACTACCTCGAACGGTAAAACAGATACCAGTACCATAACGGTAGTACCAACGGAAGCCCTTTCCCTCACCCTCAGCCCCGAGTCGGCTATACTGAAGGCTAAAGAGGAGGTGCAGCTTACGGCCACCTTTGAGCCTGCGACCACCACCAATCAGACCCTGACATGGGAATCTTCGGATACCTCGGTTGCGATTGTAGATGCCACCGGAAAGGTAACAGCTATCTCAGTCGGCGAGGCCACCATCACCGCTACCACATCAAACGGCGTTGAGGCAACCAGCAATATCACCGTCCAGAAAACTCCCGTAGAAGCAATCCTTCTTAGCGATGAGACCGTAACCTTGAAAGTCAACGGCTCAATTGTAGTTAAAGCAGAAGTAAGACCCACGGATGCTACCGATCAAATCGTTACCTGGATCTCCAGTAACGAATCCATCGCTACCGTTGATCCAGAAGGCAAGATAACAGGTGTAGCCATAGGTCAGACATTAGTCACAGCTGTTTGTGGAGACATGACCGCTACTTGTCGCGTAAGCGTTATCCCGACTCCGGTTGAGGAGGTAGTGCTCAGCCAATATGAAGCTACAATGGAAGTAGGGGATGCCATATCGATCACCGCTACAGTATTGCCGACGGATGCCACCGACCAATTAGTGATCTGGCGTTCAAGCAATGAATCGATTGCGACAGTAGATCAATCCGGTAATATTACCGCTATCGCGATTGGCGAGGTGTCCATAACCGCGACCTGTGGCTCCGTAAGCGCTATATGTGTCGTTAACGTAGTGCCGACATTGGCTCAAAGTATTACATTGGATAAGGAATCAGCCGTTCTCCATGTGGGAGAAGGGTTGACAGTAACCGCAACTGTGGCTCCTGAAGATACTACCGATCCGACTGTAACCTGGACCTCCAGTGATGATACAATCGCTATGGTAGATGGTTTCGGCAACATAACCGCTCTCGCCCTCGGTGAGGCCGTTATTACAGCAACCTGTGGAAACGTGTCTGCATCCTGCAATATAACTGTCATTCCGACTCCTGTTACCGGCATCGCCCTTACCAACACTACTCTTCTGATGAAGGTAGGAAATGTCGCAGAAATAGGCGCGATCGTGAAACCCGCGGACGCTACCGACCCGAGGGTAACTTGGAAATCCAACAATGAGGGGATCGCAACCGTAGATGAAAACGGTATCGTTACCGCAATTGCAGCCGGAAACACAACTATAACCGTCACCTCCGTTTCAAATCCATCGGTCAAAGCAGTATGTGAAGTAACCGTAGAAGAGAATATTATAGTTGTAACCAGTATCTGGATCAGCCATTCTACCTTAGAAATGACCGAAGGAGAAACCTTCTCCTTGGGAGCTGGTATATTACCCGAAAACGCAACAGACGGTACCATAACCTGGAAATCCTCCGATCCCTCAAAGGCTACTGTTTCGGCAGATGGAGCAGTGACAGCCATCTCACCGGGAGTGGTTATGATTTACGCCTCCTCATCCAATGGTCTTACAGCGGATTGTACCGTAACCATCAACGCCCGAGCAATAGACCCAACCGGGATCGCCCTTACCAACTCCGAGATGACTATCACTGAAGGTGAGACCACAGATCTCATAGCTGTAGTGATCCCGGAGAACGCAACCGACAAGAGGTACAGCTGGAATAATGATGCACCCGAGATTGCGTCCATTAATGAAGACGGTATAGTTACCGGTCTTAAACCCGGTGTGGCCCATATCAGTGCGACTACCTGGAATGGTCATACTGCTATGTGTACCGTAACGGTCGTACCGAAAATAATACCTGTTTCCGGTATCTCTGTCAGCCCAACGACCTTGGTTCTGACCGAAGGAGATGTCTATACCTTAGCCGCCTCCATCTCTCCGGAAGATGCCTCAGATAAGACCGTAACCTGGAAATCATCAGATAAATCTATCGCTACAGTATCCGATAATGGAGAAGTAACGGCCTTACAACAAGGAAATACCGTTATTTATGCCTCATCTTCAAACGGCCTGACAGCAGAATGTCAACTGACGGTTTTGCCCGGTGAAGTTCTTCCGAACGGCATCACCCTCTCAAATACCGAGATGACCATGCGAGCCGGACGTACTGCGAACCTTATCGCTATTGTGAAGCCCGATAACGCAACTGACAAGAGCGTCACATGGCAATCCGATAACGAGTCTATAGCCACCGTTGACCAGGAAGGTAACGTAACAGCATTGGTTCCGGGAGTAGCCTTAATCTCAGCTACAACTGTCAATGGACTGACTGCGACTTGTAAAGTTACCGTAATACCGGACATCATACCCGTAACCGGTATTTCCATCAGTGATTCCGAACTGGAACTGACAGAGGGAGATAAGTACACATTGACAGCAACCGTTACCCCCGATGATGCTACTGATAAGACTATAACTTGGGTAAGCTCCGATATCTCCATTGCAATTGTATCCAATACCGGAGAAGTGACAGCCCTTAAGCAAGGTGAGGCTATAATCTTCGCCTCGTCTTCAAATGGTCTCACCGAAAGATGTTATCTGACCGTTCTGCCGGGTGAAGTTCTACCAAACGGCATCACCCTCTCCAATACCGTAATGACTATGCGCACCGGTCACACAGCGAACCTGATCGCGATCGTGCATCCGGAGAATGCCACCGATAAAACGGTAACCTGGAGTTCCGATAACGAGACTATCGCCACGGTTGACCAGGAAGGTAACGTAACGGCTCTCGTACCGGGAGTGGTGGTTATCACGGCTACTACCTCCAATGGCCTAACCGCGACCTGTACCGTTACCGTGATACCCGACATAATTCCGGTAACCGGTATTACGATCAGTGACTCCGAATTGGAACTGACCGAAGGAGATGTCTATACCTTGACCGCCACTATTTCTCCGGAAGATGCAACCGATAAGACGGTTACTTGGAGAAGTTCAGACACTAATATCGCCGTTGTAGACCAGAACGGAGTTGTAACAGCCATAAAAGCCGGATTGGCCACCATTTATGCTTCTACCTCTAACGGTTTGACAGCAGAATGTGCCTTGACCGTCAACCCGGGATATGTGGCGGTGACCGGTATTTCCCTCTCGAATTCAGAATTGCTGATGACAGAAGGAGAGACCGCAGAACTGCTCGCAATCGTCCGTCCGGACGACGCTACCGATAAGAGCGTGAAATGGAGCTCGGAGGATGAGAGCATAGCTACGGTAGATGAGAACGGTCTGGTAACCGCTGTTAAAGCCGGCATAGTTAGGATTAAGGCGACTTCGGTTTCAGAACCCGATGTTGAAGGGATCTGTACCGTAACAGTCAAAGCCCCCATCATCCTCGCAGAAAGCATCACCCTTAGTGACTCCGAACTGGAACTCACCGAAGGAGATGTCTATACCTTGACCGCGACCATTACCCCCGACAACGTAACCGATCCGACCATCACTTGGCGTAGCTTGGATCCTTCCATTGCGACTGTAGATGACAACGGCAATGTAACGGCAGTCAAAGCCGGTGTGACTTCCATCTACGCTTCGACTTCCAACGGTCTGACTGCCGAATGTGTGGTAACCGTGAAACGTGGATTCGTAGAAGTAACCGGTATCTCCATCTCCAATACCGAGCTGCTGATGACCGAAGGTGACACCGCTGATTTGTTCGCCATCGTACGACCCGATGACGCTACAGATAAATCAGTGACCTGGTATACTGCTGACCCCTCAATCGCAACCGTCGAGAACGGACTTGTAACCGCCATAAAGCAAGGCAATGTAACGATCTCCGTTATTGCCTCAAACGGTATGAAGGCAGAGTGTCATGTAACCGTTCTTCCGTTGGTAATCCCGGTTGAGAGCATCACCCTAAGCGACTCCGAACTGGAATTGACCGAAGGTGATATCTATCACTTGACCGCGACTGTATTGCCTGAGGAAGCTACCGACAAGACAGTAATCTGGCGTTCTTCTGACAGGGCGATCGCAACCGTTGATGAAAACGGTAACGTAACGGCAGTCAAAGCTGGGGTATGCACCATCTACGCATCGACCTCCAACGGTCTGACCGCCGAATGTGTAGTAACCGTTAAACGCGGATTCGTACCCGTTACGGGTATCTCGATCTCCAACACCGAGCTGCTGATGACCGAAGGTGATACAGCGGATCTGTTTGCTATCGTACGACCCGATGATGCAACAGACAAGAGCATCGTGTGGTCCACCGCCGACCCCTCTATAGCAACCGTCGAGAATGGACTTGTAACCGCCATCAAGCAAGGTCAGGTAACTATCACCGTTACCGCCTCCAACGGTATGACAGCCCAATGTCATGTAACTGTTCTGCCTTTAGTAATACCGGTTGAGAGCATCGCCCTAAGCGACTCCGAACTGGAATTGACCGAAGGTGATATCTACAACTTGATTGCGACTGTATTGCCTGAGGAAGCTACCGACAAGACAGTAACCTGGCGTTCTTCTGACAGGGCGATCGCAACCGTTGATGAAAACGGTAACGTAACGGCAGTCAAAGCTGGGGTATGCACCATCTACGCATCGACCTCCAACGGTCTGACCGCCGAATGTGTAGTAACCGTTAAACGCGGATTCGTACCCGTTACGGGTATCTCGATCTCCAACACCGAGCTGCTGATGACCGAAGGTGATACAGCCGACCTGTTCGCCATCGTGCGGCCTGATGACGCTACCGATAAGAGTGTCGTGTGGTCAACGGCCGATCCCTCAATAGCAACCGTCGAGAATGGACTTGTAACCGCCATCAAGCAAGGTCAGGTAACGATCACCGTTACCGCCTCCAACGGTATGACAGCCCAATGTCATGTAACGGTTCTGCCGTTAGTAATTCCGGTTGAGAGCATTATCCTGAGTGACTCCGAATTGGAATTGACCGAAGGTGATGTCTACACATTAGTCGCGACGGTATTGCCCGAGGACGCCACCGATAAGACAGTAACCTGGAGAACTTCAGATCGCAATATAGCCAACGTTGATGCCAATGGCAAAGTAACGGCAGTCAAAGCCGGAGTATGCACCATCTACGCATCGACCTCCAACGGTCTGACCGCTGAATGTGTGGTAACGGTGAAACGTGGATTTGTAGAAGTTACGGGCATCTCGATCTCCAATACCGAGCTGCTGATGACCGAAGGTGATACGGCGGATCTGTTTGCTATCGTACGACCCGATGATGCAACAGACAAGAGTGTCGTCTGGTCAACGGCCGATCCCTCAATAGCAACCGTCGATAATGGACTCGTGACCGCCATCAAGCAAGGCAACGTAACGATCACCGTTATTGCCTCCAACGGTATGACAGCCCAATGTCATGTAACGGTTCTTCCGTTGGTAATCCCGGTTGAGAGCATCACCCTGAGCGACTCCTCGATTGAATTAACAGAAGGAGATATCTACACATTGATCGCGACGGTATTGCCTGAGAACGCTACCGACAAGACAGTAACCTGGCGATCTTCCGACAATGCGATTGCTACAGTTGATGGAAATGGCAAAGTTACCGCTGTACAGGCCGGAACCGCTATTATCTATGCTTCCACATCCAATGGTCTGACAGCAGAATGTGCTGTTAAGGTCAATCCGGCATTCGTACCTGTTACAGGCATCACAATCTCCAACACCGAGCTGCTGATGCGCGAAGGTTACACTGCCGATTTGATAGCCATTGTGAAACCTGAGAACGCCACCGACAAATCAGTTACCTGGTCATCTGATAATCCGGAGATCGCTTCAGTTGACAATAACGGATTGGTAACCGCCAATTCAGTCGGAGTAGCAATCATAACAGTTACCTCAAACTCCAATCCGGCTGTCAAGGCGATATGTACCGTAACCGTTGAACGGGAGAATGTGATTATCGCGGTTTCTGATATCGCCCTCAATAAATATGAACATGAGATGATAGTCGGCGACACCTTTAACCTCATAGCGACCATCTCACCGGAGGACGCTACCGACAAGAGCATCACTTGGAAGTCTTCCGACCCATTGACAGTCAGCGTTTCTGCCAATGGAGAAATAACTGCGTTGAGGGTGGGGACCGCCACCATATATGCTTCCTCTTCCAATGGTCTCACAGCGGAATGTGCTGTAACAGTCAATCCGGGCTTCATACCCGTTACCGGCATCTCCCTCTCCAACTCCGAGCTGCTGATGACCGAAGGAGATACAGCTGACCTGTTCGCCATCGTACGACCCGATGACGCCACCGACAAGAGCGTGAGCTGGAGCTCAAGCGATGAGACAATCGGCACGGTAGATAACGGGCTTGTTTCGGCCCTCAAACCGGGTAATGTGAATATTATCGCCACTGCCTCAAATGGAATGACTGCTATCTGTGCCGTAACCGTGATACCGCGGATCATACCGGTAACCGGAATTACCCTGAGTGATTCGGAACTGGAGATGACCGAGGGCGATCGCTATACTCTGATTGCCACCATCACTCCTGAAGACGCTACTGACAAGACAGTCACTTGGAGGTCTTCAGACAGAGCAATAGTTACTGTATCTGAAAATGGGGAGCTATATGCCGTCAAGGCAGGATTGGCAACAATCTATGCATCGACCTCTAACGGCCTGACTGCTGAATGTAAGGTAACCGTAAAACGCGGATTCGTAGAAGTAACCGGAATCGCCCTCTCGAATACCACATTACTGATGACCGAAGGTGACACAGCCGACCTGTTCGCTATCATCTCACCGGATGATGCGACCGACAAGAGTGTGACCTGGAGTTCGAGCGATGAAAGCATAGCGACTGTTGACAATGGCTTGGTATCGGCTCTGATACCGGGTAATGTGAATATTTATGCTACCGCCTCTAATGGTATGAAGGCACGTTGTGCGGTAACAGTAATACCGCGGATCATACCCGTAACCGGAATTACCCTGAGTGATTCGGAACTTGAGATGACCGAGGGAGACACCTACACACTGATCGCAGAAATCACCCCCGAGGATGCTACTGACAAGACAGTCACCTGGCGCTCCTCAGACAGGTCTATCGTAACTGTCTCCGAGACCGGCGAGCTGTTTGCTGTCAAGATGGGTCTCGCTACCGTCTACGCATCGACTTCCAACGGTCTTACAGCTGAATGTAAGGTAACGGTGAAACGCGGATTCGTGGAAGTTACCGGCATCTCGCTCTCCAACTCCGAGCTGCTGATGACAGAAGGTGATACCGCCGACCTGTTCGCCATCGTACGCCCCGATGACGCTACCGATAAGAGCGTGACCTGGAGCTCAAGCGATGAGACAATCGGTACGGTTGATAATGGACTCGTTTCGGCCCTCAAACCCGGTAAGGTGAATATTATCGCTACTGCCTCCAATGGTATGACAGCGGTGTGTGCCGTAACTGTGATACCGCGTATCATACCCGTAACCGGAATCACCCTGAGTGATTCGGAACTTGAGATGACCGAAGGTGATCGCTATACTCTGATTGCAACCATCACCCCCGAGGATGCTACTGACAAGACAGTCACCTGGCGCTCCTCAGACAGGTCTATCGTAACTGTCTCCGAGACCGGTGAGCTGTTTGCTGTCAAGATGGGACTCGCTACCGTCTACGCATCGACCTCCAACGGTCTTACAGCTGAATGTAAGGTAACGGTGAAACGTGGATTCGTAGAAGTCACCGGTATCTCGCTCTCCAACTCCGAGCTACTGATGACCGAAGGTGATACCGCCGACCTGTTCGCCATCGTACGACCCGATGACGCTACCGATAAGAGCGTGACCTGGAGCTCAAGCGATGAGACAATCG
>CAZKJP010000045.1:0-11538 GCA_964553075.1 uncultured Sangeribacter sp.
TGCAGATCGGAGCAATACTGTATCTTCATCTATTAAATCTCAAATTTGCTGATTTTCTGATTGCCTCCTTGATATAATGAAAAAGAGATTCTATGGCAACAGTAATGGTGTAGGTATATTTCCTAATTGGTCCGATGCATTCTTCACGATGCAAAGGTAGTAAAAAATTGAATACTAAAACATATTCAATTTACTTTTCTATTCAAAGTTTTACGGTTTCTCAATTTCGGACAAGCATAATGCATTTTGGAAGTTTGAAAGCAAAGATCAGAGTGTTAGGGAAGTTTAGGTAGGAGCCGTGTGCCACGTGTAATTATTACGCCAATTATTTGGTGGTGTCGGTAAATCTTTATAATTTTGCGGTGTAATAGTTACGCAAGACGATAAATTAATGGAAGAAAAGAAGTTTTGCTACAAGTATCCGCATCCGGCGGTTACTGCTGATTGCGTCATTTTCGGTTTTGACGGAGAGCGGCTTAATGTGCTCTTGGTGAAGCGTGGGGGAGAACCTTACGCCGGATGGTGGGCTTTCCCGGGTGGGTTTGTAAACATAGATGAGAGTGCCGATGAGGGTGCGTTGAGAGAGTTGCGGGAGGAGACTGGTCTTTCACCTGAATATGTTGAACAGTTTCATACTTATTCAGAGCCCGGGCGCGATCCGCGCGAAAGGGTTATTACAATAGCATACTATGCGTTGGTGAAAATCAGTGAAGTGAGGGGAGGGGATGATGCGAAGGAAGCTCGTTGGTTCGCGATTGATGAGGTGCCTCATCTGGCTTTTGACCATGATGCGATTCTTCGGGATGCAATTGCATGTCTCCGCGAGAGAATTCATTTTCACCCGATCGGTTATGAGTTGCTACCGGAGAAGTTCACTATTAAGCAGCTACAATCTCTGTATGAAGCAGTCTTAGGGGTCAAGTTCGATCGCCGTAATTTTGCGAAGAAGATGCTTCATCTGGGCATCCTCACTCAACTGGATGAGACCGTCTGGCCTACTCCCAGACGTGCAGCCAATCTATATAAGTTCAACCTTGACAGATACAGCGAACTGAAGGGTCGCGGTTTCCGCCTTGAATTTTAATGAATACCTATGTTAGGAGCAATTATAGGCGACATTGTCGGAAGTCGCTACGAATTCAATCCGACAAATGATTATAATTTTGAAATATTTGCCAAAGGGAGCGATTTCACTGATGATACGATATGCACTGTCGCAGTTGCTGATGCACTGCTGAAAGGGAGAGACTACGGGGAGAGTATCCATGAGTGGTGTCAGAGATATCCCAATCCCAAAGGGAGCTACGGTGGGCGATTCCATAATTGGGTAATGAGTGCTAATCCAGAGCCTTACGGCAGTTTCGGAAATGGGAGCGCAATGAGGGTCAGTCCCATTGGCTGGTGGTTTTACAATCGGGAAGATGTACTGAGCGAGGCGACAAAGACAGCTGAATGTACTCATAATCATCCCGAAGGAATAAAAGGGGCCTGTACGGTTGCATTGGCCATAATGTTGGCTAATAAAATGAGGCAAGAAAAAGGGGAAGTAGATGTTGCAGCCTTGCTTGAAGAGTGCGTTAGATTCTCGGGCTATAACATTGACATTCGTAGAGAAGCCGTGCTGAACCGTTTTGATGAGACCTGTCAAGGCACGGTTCCGGTAGCTCTGTGGATAATCGGGCAGAGTAACTCATTTGAGGATTCCATACGGCGGGCTGTCAGTCTGGGTGCGGATGCCGATACATTAGGAGCTATAGTAGGAGGCATCGCCGAAGCGATATGGGGCATTCCCGAATGGATGAAGTCTAAAGCCCAGACATATCTTCCCAAAGAGGTGATTAAAGTGATCTGCGATTTTAACCATGCCTTAAAACACCGCGGTAAGGTGTATTAAAGATGAGTTCCTCTAACAGGGTGATTATACAGATGAAAGCAGTAATACTCTGATGGTATGACTATTTTCCGGGAAAGCCCATCCAGTTATTGCACTCGGAGACCCGAATACCCTACGGGCATTCCGTCATTCTTATATGAGTAGAGCGGCAACCCCCGACAGCGGAAAACCCGTTGGGCTTTCCTTGTCGGGGGTTAAGCGGAAATAGCAGTCCCCGTTAGGGACTACTTCTCTCTATGAGGGAGGCTACGCGCTACAATAGGGAAGTTTTACCGTGCGTGGGCGTGCCTGTCCAAGGTACATTTACCGCGCGAAGGCGCGCCTCTTCCCTGTTATGAGATTTACCGGGAGACTAACATCCCTTGGGCTACGGCTTCGGCGGCTTGGTCGCCCCGGGTGGCGCGGATGATCTCTATGGCGAAGGGGAGGGTAGTGCCGGGGCCTTCGGAGGTGATCAGGTTCGGTTCGACTACCACAGTCTGCTCAATATATTCACCTCCGTTAGAGTTAATCGCTCCTCCTAATCCGGGATAGCAGGTTGCTTTCTTGCCTTTCAATACTCCTAATGGGGCGAGCACCACTGCCGGTCCGGCGCAAATCGAGGCAATGCGGCCGTTTTTGTTGTAATGAGCCAGGATCTTCTCCCTGACTTTTTCATTGGCGTAAAGGTTTTGTGCACCGGGGTCTCCGCCGGGGATAATCAGCCAATCGGCAGATTCTGTGTTGACATCATCAATCAAGGAGTCAGCCACCAAAGTCTGACCGGTGGCCCCCTTAACCTGTAAGTTGTCCGATACCGCTACGAGTACAACCGGAATATCAGCCCTGCGAAGGGCATCAATAGTAGCAGTCGCTTCCACCTCCTCTACTCCCGGAGCGAGGAAAATATAAGAATTCTGTGCTTTCATAAACAATGTTCCAAATAATACGCAAAGCGTTGCTAAAGCGCCTTTAAAAAATGTTTTAGTTTTCATAATCTTGTCATTGTGAGCCCAGATTATCCAAGAGATTAATAAATTTCTCTTAAACAGACTCCCTTATATGAAACCGTTTTAATCCTTAGGATGTTCACTAATTAATTAGTATGGCCTATTCCAGAATGAGGAAGGGTGATTAATTTAAAAACTCGATTATGAAAAATGACGCTTTATTTGATTTGACGGGGAAGGTTGCGGTGGTAACCGGTGGTGGAGATGGTATCGGTAAGGGATGCTGCGAGATATTGGCGGCGGCCGGTGCTTCGGTTGTGGTGAGTGATTTGTCGATAGATAAAGCCCGTAGCGTAGCTGAGGGTATACGGTCTCAGGGTGGAAAGGCTGAGGCGATTGATTGCAATGTGCTGGAGGAGAAGGATCTCAGCCGGTTGATAGAGTTTGCTGTCCAGAGTTTCGGGACGGTGAATATATTGGTGAATAACGCCGGCCTGGGAGGAGGTGGACGTGAGAATCCTTTCAAAATTGACCGGGCCTACGTAGAGCGCATCTATGCGATCAATGTGTTCGCACCTTGGGAATTATGCAAACTTGCGGCTCCCTATATGGAAAAATCCGGTTATGGAAGCATTATCAATATCACATCTATGAGCAGTATCAACAATAGTCCGGCAATGGCTATATACGGCTCATCTAAGGCTGCTTTGAATCATCTTGCGTCCAACTTGGCCTTTGATTATGGCAGCATGGGTATTAGGATCAACAATGTTGGTCCCGGCGCGACGCGCACCCATGCGTTGTCGACCGTCCTTACCCCTGAGATAGAAGCTCGGATGTTAGCTCATACACCTATTCACCGGTTAGGGGAGGTTTCGGATATAGCCGGAGCGGTACTTTACTTTGCGGCTCCGATTTCGGCTTGGGTGAGCGGCCAGACCCTAATGGTCAACGGCGGCGGAGTACAGACTTTGGATTAAGACGGGGTCTAACCATTTTTGTATACTAAGACCTCGTCTCATAAATTTATGAGAGGGGGTCTTAGTAATTTAACCGTTTTTATCGGCTTTTATAGTAAATGTAACGTATCTTGCATGTACGGAATGGATAATTGGCTAATTTTGCAATATAAATAATACGCTCTTAACTATGAAAACTCGACTCTACGCTCTTAAAGTTTCTGTCCTGATGGGAATTGGAATGCTCGGTAGCCAGACTTGTTTGGCTATTGATTCATCTGATAATGATACCATCCTCTTCCGGGAACCATATCGGCCCCAATATCACTTTACCCCGGCTCACCGTTGGATAGGGGATCCTTCAGGGTTGGTAAAAAAGGATGGAAAATATCTGGCATATAGCTGGGGAGGAGCGGAGTCGGATGACCTGGTATATTGGCGAGAGAAGGAGGATCATGCCATTAAGGGTCTTCCCCCGAAAACATCGGCGTTCACTGGTAGCGTGGTTGTGGATACTGTGAACTCAGCTGGCTGGGGAAACGATGCTTTGATAGCGGTCTTCACGCTCTTTGATCAGGATTCTAAGAAACAGTCCCAAGGTATTGCCTTTAGCCGCGATGGAGGAGAGACCTATCAATATTACGACCAGAATCCGGTACTTGATTTATGGAGTACTGAATTCCGCGATCCGACCGTTATTCGATATGAACCCAATGGGAACTGGGTTATGGCTGTAGCTAAAGCCTTGGAGAAGAAGGTGGCGTTCTATAAATCTGACGATCTCAAGCATTGGACGTGGACGAGCGACTTCGGGCCTATGGGTGATAACAAACGGTCATGGGAATGTCCGGATCTTTTTCAAGTGACGGTAGAGGAAACAGGCGAAAAGAAATGGGTGTTGCTGGTCTCGGTCAATTGGGCGCGTGAGCAATATTTCGTAGGAGACTTCGATGGCGAGCGATTTATTCCGGATTTGCCTGATTCGGATCCGCTGTATGTAGATGACGGAATGGATTATTACGCTTCCCGTGTTTTCCAGAATTTTGATTCCTCTGAAGATGATGTAGTCAAGACTATCGGCTGGGTGAATTATTGGGACTATGCTCCGGCAGCTCCCTCGAAATGGGGTAAAGGAGTATGGTCGATACCTCGAGTTTATTCCCTATACACCACTCCGGAGGGTTTGAGACTTAGGCAAACACCAATACAAGACTTGCAGTCCTTGCGCGGTAAAGTATATTCCATTAAGAAAAGCTATCCTGCCGGCACTTATGCGCTACCGCGGATTACCGCTATGGAGAATCAATATGAGTTGGATGTCAAGATCTCAGCGTCTCCTGAGGATATCGCCGGGTTTAATCTATGCATGGGAGAAGGTAGGAAAGTATCGTTGAGCTATGATGTATCAACGGGGTACCTGACTTTAGATCGAACAAACTGTTCTGATGTGAAGATCAAATTCTTTGACAGGATCTCCAACTCCAAGATCGCTTTGCCGGGAACCCGTAATATATCGTTACGGATATTTGTAGATAAATCCACGATTGAGGTATTTGCCGAGGATGGCAAGAAGGTGATGACACTCTTGACTTATGCTTCACCGTCTCAGACTGGGGTCGAATTCTTTACGCAAAGAGGGAAAACAGAGTTGTCCTTAAAAGCATGGCCAATGAAAAGCATTCATTCTCCCAATCAGTAAACCGTTAAGTTGGTTAATCCGAATTATTGGTACACACTTATGTATGTTAATAAACAGACAAGGTAGCATGAGAGGCTGCCCGGTCTGTTTATTACTCTTTTTTATGAGACGGGGTCTAAGAGGAACTTATATTTTTGATTCCTTTTAGATAACAACATTAGTAGGGGTGCCGGCGATAAAGGCGGCTACGTTTGCTACGGCTATATCCATCAGGCGTTGGCGGGCTTCGAAGGTAGCCCAGCCGAGGTGGGGGGTCGTGTAGCAATTGCGGGCGTAGAGAAGGGGATTGTCGATCGAAGGTGGTTCGCAGGATAGCACATCTACGCCGGCACCGCGTAGTTTTCCACTATTGAGGGCATCCGCGAGTGCCTGCTCATCTACCAATGGTCCGCGTCCCGTGTTGATCAGGATTGCCGAAGGCTTCATTTTGGAGAGGGTAGAGGCATTGATCAGATGCTTGGTGGAATCAGTGAGTGGGCAATGAAGCGATAGGACATCGCTCTTGCGCAATAGCTGATCCAAGTCTTCCGCTTTTTCTATTCCTGCGGGAAGGTCTGCCGCTGATTTGGAAGTCAGAGCCATGACCTTCATTCCGAAAGCTTGTGCGATCGCAGCTACCCGGCTACCGATATTGCCGTATCCGATGATGCCGAATCTTTTTCCGGCCAGTTCAGTGAGAGGGGAGTCCCAATAACAGAAATCGGCGTTTCGGCTCCAGCGCCCGGCCCGATTATCTGATGTAAAATGCTCTACGTTGTTGGTAATGGCCAAAAGGAGGGCGAACACCATCTGGGCCACCGAGTCGGTGCTGTACGCGGGAATATTAGTCACCACGACCCCACGTTCTTTAGCTGTCTTAGTATCCACTACGTTATAACCCGTAGCCAACACCCCAATATACTTCAGGTCCGGTAAGTTCTCAATTGTCTCTCGGTCCAAGATTGTCTTGTTTGTCAACAAGATCTCCGCGCCTTTGGCGCGTTCCAATACTTCAGCCGGCGCAGTCCGGTCATACACAATGAGATCCCCTAATTTTGCCAGGGCCTCCCAGGAAAGATCCCCCGGGTTCATACCGTACCCATCCAATACTACTATTTTCATGATATTCTGTCTATTTAAGAAGTACAAAAATACTCCATTCTTCCTTATAAAGCAAAATGCCTAAGAAGATTTTTTTGCGGACTTCAGGCGGCCGGGGGTGATTAGGGTTTTCTTACCTCCGAGTCGGATCTCGTTTAGCTCTAAGGGAGTCATTTGGGTTGCTCCCGATAGGACTTTCATTAGAGCTTCTATGTTATTTATTTCTGACATTATCCTTTGATTTTTATTAAAATCCCGATGTCTCATATTATAAGCATGGAACTTAGTTAAAAGTTAAGGTTATTTCTTATCTTTGTCAATAAGGGGCATCAGGGCGTTGATACCTAACATTACTCCTAAGTAGGTGAGGCCTAAGACGAAAAACTCTATTCTTATCGGTAAGGCTTCTTTTAACCATCCCCCGCCAAGGTAACAGAAGAACAGTAACCATAGGGTAGCCTGGACGCATAGGCAGAGTGTACACCATGTCTTTGCTTTGAACCTCTGATACCAGACGCTCCAGAATGAGAATGGCAGGCATAAAAGATTGCAAAGCGCCAAATATCCTATCCATTGCGGGAAGATCAGAAGTCCGAGGAGCGAAACGCTGAAATAGGCGAATCCCACCTCGCTCCATCCGAAAATTCCGAAAAACTTAGAAGCAGAGGTCTTAAGTATGTCATCGCATCCTCCCGCTTCTACTACCGAACATACAGCATCGGCGTGTTTGTTTTTGATATGGGCTGATTTCTGTACTAACAAGTATGTAATATATAATCCCGCCATATCAAGGATCGTAAGGAGGATAGTCGAGACATGGGAGTAAATATTGTTGGTAATGAAAAGATAAGCAAATAGTGCAAGACTGACCGCGGCCAATACCCATTTCTTAGCTCTATTGGCAATTTCAGTGAACTTATGAGTCGCGAACTCCGGCTCAGAGGCATGAGGTTGTGGAAAGGCTACCAAGACCTTTCCGGTCATAGCGGATCGGAATCGGTCGGCATCTGCTGTTTCTTCAACTGACTGGGTCAGATAAGTCACCTTATCCTTATTTATTCCGGTTACAATTACCAACCCCTTTGAAGTCTGCGCGATAAAAGGCAATGGCAGAAGGTTGATTTGGGAATTGTCGGCCAAATCTATCCCCGCGCTGTCTACTCCGTATGTAAGTAGCAGTTTCTGCATCCCGAAGAGAGTCCGGAAAGGCATGGTATTGAACTGGGAGTTAGTGTATCCCAAGGTATGTCTCACTCCTAATTGAGTGAGAAAATCTGACATTATCGTAAAATTGTTTTCCACCATAACCTCAATTATTAATAACCTCAAGAGCCCATTTCGTGAAAAATGGGCTCTGATAGAGATGCTATTTTACATACTTTTTCTTACTGTATCCCTTTCTGAATCTTGTTGAGAAGAACCTCAGCGGGCATTTCTCCGGCTTCGCGCCAAACTTCTTTGCCATTCTTATAGAGAATGAAAGTCGGAGTTCCGTTGATAGATTCAGCGTCAGCTGCTTCCTGGTTCTGATCTACGTCCAATGGTACGATCTTTACCTTACCTTCGAGCATCTCACCGATTTGCTCTACGATAGGCGCCATAGCTTTGCAATGAGGGCACCAGGTAGCATAAAACTCGACCAGCACATTCTCAGCGCTTCTTGTCATTTCATCGTAAGTCATAACTGAATGTTTTTAATAATTTTACTTTTTCTCGCAGCCGCTCCCGAATTATTCGCGCTCGGATGCGATTGCACCTATTGAACGCCCTCGAAAAGAGTATTGTTCAATTAAAAAACTAAGGACTGCCTCCGGATGAAAGCAGTCCTTAGACCACATATTTAGTTGAGTATCGCTGTGCCGGGGCCTCCGCTTTGGTATAGCTCGGTGTTGCGGTTTACTTTCTTGCCATAAGTGAAAGTATAGGAAAGGGTTAGTTGGATAGTCTGGGACAGCTCATCGTTCCAATACCCGGCTGTCTGGCTGAAAAGAGGTGAAGTGAAGAACTCCTTGTAATAGCCATTGCGCGTAAACCAGTTCCTGAACATCAAGGAAGCCTTGAAATCGCCTATTGAATAAGTGCCTTCCAATCCATAGATACTTCCGTATTTGCCACGCTCACCATTTGACCACGCGTTCAGCTGTCTGCCGGGAGAGCGGTAATAGAGCATAGCCGACCAATTATTCCTTGTGTATTGGGCATTTATATTGGCTGCCAAATAATTCATAGACTGGGCATCACATCCTGTCAATACTACGCGGGTTGCTTGTCCGCTGAACCTGAAAGAAAGTGAATTGTCCAGTAACCTTAGATTGGCCGATAGAAAAGCCGAATAATTCTGGGCATCTCCACTGTTGATTGACTTTCTGACCAATCCATCTATGCCCGGCAATGTGAAGAAATCATAAGCCTGTTTATGTGGATTCCCTTCATATTGAATAGTAGCTGAGAGGGAGAAACTGTTGGTAGGGATGAATGTATAGGATCCGGATACAAAAGTGAAGATAGTGTTTCTCAAATCCGGATTGCCTTGAAGCCAAAGCAACTCATTGTTTTGAACTAACGCCGAATTGGAAGTCGAGGCACTCGGATGGGAATTGCCCCACCATCCCTCGATACTCGCCGAATGTTTGTCGTTGACTTTGTATTGCAACTGGAAACCTAAGCGAGGGTTCCATTGCTCCAGGGTATTGACGCCATTTACCCGACCTATAAC
The DNA here is from genome assembly GCA_964553075.1 of uncultured Sangeribacter sp. GTDB lineage: Bacteria > Bacteroidota > Bacteroidia > Bacteroidales > Muribaculaceae > Lepagella. The sequence continues at coordinate 9,278 of CAZKJP010000045.1, forward strand.
GTATGACGCACCGACACGCGTATATAGGCTCAATCCCCATTGCCAATTTTGCATATATTCCAAGAATAGCATGTTCTCAGAAGACAGCAACTTCTGGCGCCCATCATACGAACCCGAGTAATAAGTATCGTAGATGGTGTTGAAAGACATGAGAGCCGTACGGAAGGTGTTATTTCGGTCGAACTTCTTGGAATAGGTAAGATTCCCGACAGGGGAATAGATTTTCTCACGGTTGTCATTTACGATAGGTTCCAATGATCCCAATTGATAGGATGAGCCTTTCTTAGTGGCACCATACGAGAAATTCCATGAAGCGGAGATAGTATTCCCCTTAGGCAGGAAAAATTGGTAGTATCCATCTACACGCGGATTGAGAGTCTGCGACGAATTCAGGCTGAGTGCGGGATCATCCGGAAATATGTTTTCCGAGAAATAAACTTTGGATGAGTTTGTGGAGAGAGGAGTAGCATTTCTGTAAAAAGAGACTGTATGTCGGATATAGCTTTTGTCGTTTTGGAAGGTCGCACGCAAGGAAGCCCATTGGGAATTGCTCTTTGACAGGTAATCGATTCCTGAAAGCGCATACCGTTCTAAGGAATTGAAATGTTGGTCACCTACGTATATGTTCCGATAGGTCTGGTCAGTCCAATAAGGATTATGGTCCTGCCGGAACCAGTTGGCGCTGGCATTGGCATCGAAAGTTACTTTCTTATATACAAACTTGGAATAGATATCCCCACTGGCATAGTCAGTCGAAAGGGACTTCCCTAAAGCCGTAAGCTTTGTATACCCTCCCCATTCGTAATGTTGCATAATGAAATTCACGACGTGGGGCGCACTGTCGAAACGTGGATCATCCGGGTAATCCAACACTTCAACTCTAACCACGTCTTCGGGTCTAAGACCTTGCAAGTCCTGGGAAGATGCCGGTGCGTAATCGATAAACATCTTCACCTCCTGGCCGTTAGAAGTCTTGACCTCGGAAGAGCCGGGAACAATATCAAGTTGAGGGATCTGCATACGGGTCAGCAGGGCAGAGGCATCTATGGAGGTCTTCTTAGTCTTACGATCCGGAATATACTCCACACCATATTTCACTACCCTCTGAGTGCGTCCTTCTACCACAATCTCAGCCAATTCAGCTGACATGACAGTATCACTCGGTTCCGTTTGAGCCATAACCGGTAATCCGAAAAGGCTTACGGCGGCAAGCAAAAGCAATTTTTTCATGTGCGTTCTATTCTATTTCTATAATGAAATTAACTAAAATTTATTGCGTTTGCTTAGCTCATGACAAAGAAAGTTCCAAAAACGTAAGTTATTATTATAGAGAAGAATAATTACTTTTGTCAATGTCCGATAACGGACAAATAGATGATAATGGACAAGAGGATCGCGATATACCGTACAGCAAAATTATTCTCGAAGGTTAGATATCTCGTGTGCCGATGCACTTTGGATAATCTGAGCATCCCCAGAATGATTGACCTTGGCGGCTGCCCTTTTTAATGGTGCGTTTTAGCATCGGTTTGCCGCATTTAGGGCATTTAGGTGCGCCTACTGAAATTGCTTTTTCTTTTTTCCCTTCAAGTCGGGTTTGAGTCAGATTCTCTGTAAAGCCACCTTGAGACTTAAAATCTTGGAGTTGAGCAGACAGCATGCTTGTAAGCATTGAATTGATTTTAAGACAGAGTGCGATAAGACAGTTGGCAGCATCTTCAGCACTTCCTCTTTCTAAGAAACAGTCGAACCGCTTCTGTTGGGCTCGAATATGTGCTAAGGCATCCGCGATAAAGTTGTCTCCGTAGGTTGGTTTATCAAGTTGCAGGTTGATGACGCTTTGAAAACGTTTGTCAGTTGCGGGCCATGCCGAAAGAGAGTGTCTTATTAGAAAATTCATGAAATCTCCCATAAGTTCGTGGACGCTGGCGCGAGCTACGTCAGTTAGTCTCATTTCTGTTTCTGAAGATGTCTCATGTCGGCCTGATCCTTCTGCAATATTAGCACGAATCGAGCGAGCGGCTTGAGTCATTTGATCATAAAGCCGATGGCCGGGATCAATTTTATAATCAATAAATCGATCGCAGAAGCGCTGAGTGGAAAGTTCTATTATGTTAGCCAGGACCCAAGCATTAAGCCAAAAGTAAGAAGGAGCGGAGGTGAATTTTAAAGCCATAGGTAGTTAGATAATTGGTTATTGACAAGATGACAAGATGACAAGATGACAAGATGACAAGATGACAAGATGACAAGATGACAAG
>CAZKJP010000045.1:11638-20356 GCA_964553075.1 uncultured Sangeribacter sp.
ATGACATATCTTATTTATTGAACGAATAATTTGAAAGGGTTATTTTATCTTTAATGGTATAAAAAACGACCGCGGTTACCCTCTGGTATACCGCGGTCGCACCTAATCCCAATTCTTATTTAATAGAATGGTTCTATAAGGACTTTAAATCATTACTTTTTCAGATTTGTTGCCGATAACCCTGATATAAAGGCCCTTTGTAAGCTCGCCGGAAACTTGAGTGCCGTCCGGACGGTAGTAGATGGCCTCTGCATTGTCAGTGTCTATGGAATTTACGCCTGTGATCGGAGACGCCTCAATGGTACCGAAGTTACTCCAGCCGGTAGCGGATGCGTAGCTGCTGATAGATGCTTCAGGAACGTAGAGGGTAGCATTGTTAAATGTGGATCCAAGACACATGTCGGAGGTGGCAGCCGCAGGCTGAGTAGCCATGCAGGTGAAATTGCGCAATGCCATGCAACGGTAGAAAGCTTGTGAGCCAACTTCGGTCAGACCCGGGCCGAGGGTGACGTTTACCAGTGACATGCAATCATAGAAAGCTAATGCATCGATTACCGACAGTTGGTCAGTCTGAATGTCTATAGAAGTCAAAGGAGTCGAAGAGAACGCCTGGGAACCGATAGTCTGTATTCCTTCGCCAAAAATGACTTCAGCAAGAGACGAATTGTTCTGGAAAGCCAACTCTCCTATGCTGACAACACTGTCAGGGATGGTAATTGTAGTAAGGGATGAGCAGCCGGTCGCCATATAACCCGGGATAGCAGTCAAAGAAGGTGAGAGGATCAACTCACTAAGAGCAGTGCAATCCAAGAACGCGCGGTCTCCGATAGAAGTTACATTCTCACCCATCTCTATCTTCTCCAAAGAAGCACAGGAGGAGAATGCCTCGTATCCGATCTCCTCTAAGCCTGAGGAAAGGGCTATTTCTTTAAGATTAGTACATTCCTTGAAGGCTGCCTCACCTATTACGGTTACACCATCATGTAGAGTCGCAGTCTCAATGGATGAGCAACCATTTAAAGCGTAGGGCTTTAGAATAGAAATCTCAGACGGGATAACCAGATCCTTTGTCGGATTGCCGAAACGGCCGTTTTCGGCAACATAAAGGGCTCCTCCATTGCTCAGCGGGTTAGCATTCCATCCTCCGAAATCTATGTTAAGGAATTCAGGGAGAGAAAGGACATAGACCTTCTGGAGCGAGGTGCAATTCTGGAAAGCCCATTCATCAATTGTCTCGATATCTGAATAGAGGGTGATACTGTTGAGGCCGGTACAGCCGCTGAACGCGTTCTTGCCAATAGAAGTAATACCATCCATTACTTCGATGGATATGAGACTGGTGCAACCCGCGAAGGCATTAGCTTTTACGGCACCTACTCTCGGCATTACGCTGATAGCAGTCGGAGTCTGACCTTTTACTTTCCATACGTGACCAGAATAAAGAGGATTTGCATGAGGGGACTGGAAATCGATAGCGAACCATGTGATAAGAGTTCCCATGTAGTTCACATACTCCATAGAGGAGCAACCGGAGAAGGCTGCCGCGCCGAAGAATGTAACCGATTCCGGTATCTGGATATACTCTAAAGCAGAGCAATCGCTGAACGCACTGGATCCGATCGAGGTCAGGCCATCCGGCAGATCCACATGCGTAAGGGAGTAGCAAGATGCGAACGCAGACTTCGGAAGTTCAGACACTCCGGAAGGAACTGTGAACTCTGTAAGGTCAGTTCCCTCCAGACAGTGATCACCCATAAAGGTGATAGTTGAAGGGAGGGTGAGGGATTTGATGCGGCTGCCATAGAAAGCAGCGATCCCCAGTCCGGTAACGGTGTAAGTCTCACCTTCATCCTCGATGGTAGAAGGTATCACGACCGATTCGGGGGCTCTTGTCCCGGAAGTGAAACCATCAACATAAACAGTATTGGTGCCTTCGTTGACTATATACTTTATATCGTCAACGGTGATGGTCTGAGCCATCCCGGAAATGGCGCAAAAAGTCGCCAAGGCAGTAGGAAAAAATCTTTTCATTCTCTATATAATTTAGAAATTATGGAAATTCGGGTAACGCAAAGTTACGGATACAGAGAGATTTACGCAAACCGGAAAACTCCAGATTCGTAAAAATTGATTATTCAGGAAAGTTTTGCTGATAAGGGAGTGTGAATCTTTGTCCCCAGTGCCTTTATATTATATAGTATATTATATTGGGCGTGGTTTACATGCACTCTTTGGATTTCTTGCGATATTGCGTAGGGGTCATGCCGACTTGATTGCGGAACGCGGCATAGAAGGCCGATATAGAACTGAAGCCGACAGCGGCCGCTACACCTTTCAAGGGTCGGTCATCAGAGGGATCCGACAGGATTTCCGTAGCACGCCTGATCCGATGCTGGGTTACAATTTCGGAAAATGAATGTCCGGTAGAACGGTTGATTGCCTTGGAAAGATAAGTCCGGTTGGTACCCAGTAGTTCCGCTGCGGTGTTTATAGAAAGGTCAGGGTTCTCATAGAGCCTCTGGTCGATCAACATCAGAGCGAAACGATCCGCCAATTCATTAAGGCCCTCTTCTGAGCCGGTACCACCTCGTTGTTCCAGGGTTGTGGAATTTTCTTCATTTCCGGAATCGTTAGACTTGCTCTCGTTTATGCGTTCGCGCAAGATTCGCTCACGCTCCATGGTCTGACGGTTCTGGGCTACAATGGAATTGTAAAGTTTATTTTTGCGTCTGTAAAAATAGATCAGCAGCCCGCAGGAGACTACAAGCAGCAGGCAGATTCCGACAACCAAGATAAGATTACGTTCCTTAGAGAGAAGTTGGGTACGTTGCCGTTCGAGGAGAAGCTGATTGAGGTACATGTCGTTTTTGACACTGTATTCCATATAACTTCTCGCTTCATCCTGCTTCCGTATCCTATCTGAGATCTCCCGATATTGCTCCATAAGCCGGTATGAGCGAGCATTATCTCCTGCAAGATGACAGGCTTCGGCAAGATTAAGAATAAGGGTGACGGAATCTGAAGCCATCTCGGTAGCAGCAGCCTCTTTGAGCCCTCTTTCCAACACCCTTATCCCCTCCGGGATCCTTTTCTGGTTCAATAGAAACCGTCCATATTGGCTACATAGATTGGTCTTCATTGGAGGAAATAGATCCTGGATGTTGTCCATACATTCTCTGTACAGCTGGTCCGCTTTCTTAGAGTCTCCGCCGGCCAATTCGGCAGTCATGGCCTCGAACACTTTCAGATATGTGTCGCCTCCTTCTGTACCCGTATCTTTTATCAGTTGCCTCGCTTTTGTCAGCCACTCGGATGCCATTTCCGGATTCTTTTGTATAAGGCCATATCCGTTAAGGTTGATGCAAGCATAAAAAGCGAGCTCCTTGTCCCCGATTGCGGTAGCCTTACGATAGGCTTCCAAAGAGTAACGGCTACCTTCGGGATTGTTGCGATGTAGCCATAGCCCACCTAAGTTATATAGGGCTACAACCTGTTTCATCTCATTCCCTGCGGAGTCAGCGTATGCAAGCGCATGATTGTAATTGACGATACCTTGTTCGGGATTAGCCCTCCCTTGTGTATAATAAATCCCTAATCCATTATATACGGAACTAAGTAGGTCATAATCTTTGAGTGATTCAGCCAAAGCTCGGCCCTTCTCGAGATTATCAATTGACTCCCGCATCATAGAGAGATAAATATAGGATTGGCCCAATAGTATATGGGCATTGGCGCGCAGATAGGTACTATCTTTGCGCCCGCGGCTAAGCTTCATCAACCGGTCCCCATAAGAAACCGCATCATTATAGCGTCCCAGATTAAGGCACAGGAAACCGGCATCTTTCAGCAGATCGACATTCGCAGGCTCAGACTTGAGTTGCTTGATATCCTGCTCCAACCGTTGCTCACGACTTAAAGACGCGATACAACCTACCGCGCCTAAAATCAAGAAACAGATCAGAACAGTTATCTTTCTCTTCATCACCTAAAGAAAATGATTCGAGCAAAGCCGCCCACTCCATTTTCCACGCAAAAATAATAAAAATACCGTTCTCTTGCAATTGGTATATACAATGGTACTTCAAATAAAAGAACCGGTATGGGGATAGAGAGGAGATCTGCGAAACATATTTAGAAAAAAGTAATCCAAGTTAGAGAAATTTCTTTATATTTGCAATTGATTTTAGTTCATTCACTCTAAAACCGTGGTCGTTTACCAATTATTTTTCTTTGTTGCGACTAAGGTTTATAGCAATTAGATGTAGTATATGAAGCAAATTTCTACCTGCTTTTACAGAGCCATGCTTATGGCAGGGTTCTTTGGTGTCGTAATGTCAGCTCAGGCCAACGATGAGATTCCGGGCCAATTCGAGTATGACGGTATCAACTATGTAGGACTTACCGAGACTACGGTAGCAGTAGACGAAGGTTATTATGACGGAGATATCGTGATTCCGGAGGAAGTGGAATACGATGGCAACACCTATATAGTAACTGAAATTGGGGAGAGAGCCTTCGAGTATACCGATGTCTATACGGTAGAGCTCCCTTCTACCTTGGAGAAAATCGGGGATTGGGCCTTCCTTGACTGTTGGAACCTTACGGAGATTCATATTCCGGATTCCGTAACCTGGATCGGTTTCTATGCTTTCGGATGCTGCTATGATTTGGAGGAAGTTACTTTGCCTGCAAATCTGACAGTTCTCGAGGAAGAAGTTTTCCGCGATGATTATTCCTTAACCAGCATCTATATCCCCGATACGGTTACCGAGATTCGCGAGGATGCCTTTTACGGTTGCGACGGCCTGGAAGAAGTAAATATGCCGGCAAATCTTCGTGTACTCGGTGAATATGCTTTCTCAGAATGTTCCTCCCTGACTGAGGTAATCTTCCCTGAAGGTTTGGAGGAATTAGGGTACTCGGCCTTCCAGAGATGTACCGCTTTGGAAACAGTCATTTTCCCGTCTACATTGCGAGTAATTACCGCAGCAGCTTTCTATTCCTGTAATTCATTGGAAGAGATCACGATTCCGGCTTCAGTAGAAGAAATCGGAGGGTCTGCTTTCGGGTATTGCTCGAATCTTATGTCTGTGACCTCAGAGGGAGTGGTTCCGCCTGTGTTAGCAAAGAAAGCTTGTTTCAGCGATGCGACTTACGCGGATGCGGTATTGACAGTTCCCGTAGGAGCCAAGGATGCCTATGCGGCAGATGAGTTCTGGGGGTTGTTTGAAAATATTCAGGAATCTTCAGTGGTAGGAGTAGGCCAAGTAACCATTCCGGAGGAGGAAGTTTTAATTTATACTCTTGATGGCAAGAAGGTGAAGGATACTGATTCCTTGAAAGGTATTTATATCCGTAACGGCAAAAAGATACAATTATGAGAAATAAGCTCGGATTACTGGCAGCTGTAGCAGGTTGTCTGATAGCCAACGGTCAGGAACTCTTTTTCACTGACTTCGCGACTCAGTCGGAACTGTATGACAATTTCACTATCATCGATGTAAACGAAGATGGAAACACATGGCGATGGTATGCCGGTGATATCTTCGTACATAGCAATGACGGGGGCCGAATTTCGACTGATGACTGGCTGATCACCCCCGGACTTGAGATGGAAGCCGGTAAGACTTATGATCTCGAGTTCCAGGTCTGGACAGAAAATAAGTATGATGAGTCTTTGGAAATCTTTATGGGGACGAGCCCAGAGATTTCGGCCATGACCCAGACCATTATGGAGAAAGAGACTTTCCGTATACCCTCAAGCGAGAAACAGACACGCCATTACTCTATAATTCCTGAGACGAGTGGAACTTATTATATAGGATGGCATGGTTGTAGCGATCCCAATAAGCATAACCTGCATCTTGACAATATCAAGATCTCAGGCCGAGCTTCATCTACTCCGGCCGATATTACTGATTTCGTGGCCATAGCTGATGATCAGGGTTATGCAAAAGCTCTGTTGGGCTTTACTGCGCCCACTTTGACCACCACTGGAGATGCGATCAGTGAGGAGTTGACAGTAAACCTCAAGCGAGACGGAGAGGTATTGGAAGCCCCCTCGGTCATGCCGGGAGAAATCTGGGCTTATCTTGATGAAGGGCTCTCCAACGGCCAGCATGTTTGGACCGTTTCCGTCAGCTGTTCCAGCGGCAGTTCCTACGAGGCCTCAGCCTCAGACTTCATTGGTCCGGCGCGTCCTTTGCCACCCACTTGGGTAAGAATGGAAGAGACCTCCACACCGGGTACCGTAACCCTCAGTTGGAGTCCCGTGGAGTTGGATATGAATGGTAAGCACTTGGCTCCGGAGTTCATTACATACGGAATCTCCGATGACGGACATATATTGGAAGAAGGGATCTCAGATACCTCTTTCACTATACGTCTACAGAAACCGGATGCCGCGCAATCATTCCGTTCCCTTGAAGTTTGGGCAGCAACGGTTGCCGATGAGAGCGACGTGACAGTTTCACCTCTTTATCCTGTCGGAGTGCCATACTCATTGCCCTGGTCTGAGTCATTCGCTGATGCAAATTCAAACTCCGTATGGGTGATTGAGAACATGGCCGGCAGCGGATACTGTGACTGGCAACCTTGTCCCGACTCAGCCGGCATCCCCTCTGAGGATTGTGATAACGGTGTAGTAGCAGCCTTTACTCCTTACGAGAGCAACACCACACGTTTGGTGAGTGGAAAGATAGAGATACCTCAGCTTGAAAACCCTGTTCTTCAGGCCTACTATTACAATCTCGAAGGAGGAACCAATCAGGTTTCCCTTCTGATTCGCGAATGGGGTGAAGAGACATTCCAGACTCTAATTACGCACACTAACGGTGAGCCTTGGGAATGGTATCGCATGATAATCCCAATTGACGAGTATGCCGGTAAGACAATCCAATTCGCCCTTCAGACAACGATGGGCAACCAATATTACTCAGTATTCGATAACCTCCGTATTTTCGATCTGCCGGAGACAGATGTCAAGGTAGGTTCGGTAACAGTACCTACTACTGCGAAGGCCGGAGATCTGGTTGCAATCAAGACTAAGGCTACCAACTACGGTCAGACAGATGTCGAGAATTTCGAAGCTGTACTGTTCCGCGATGGTGTCGAGGTAGATACTCAGGTCATTCCCTTGCTTTGCGTCTACGATGAGGTTGTGATTGAGTTTATAGATCAGGTAACTCCATTATTTGACGAGACAACCTCTTATCGGGTAGAACTTCGTGTGCCGGGCGATTTGAACACATCCGATAATGTATCTGGGGTTACTGAAATGACAGTGTTCCTAAGCGATTACCGCGGACCCGAAGGTCTGGCAGGTGCTGCAACTCCCAATGGAATAGAACTAACATGGACCAAACCCTCGGTAGAGACCGATCTGATACCTGCGGTAACCGAAGATTTTGAGAACATGACATCCGGAACGATCACTGATTTCGGCGAATGGACACTTTATGACATAGACGAGAGCGAGACTTACGGTATAGAGAACGTTCCGTTTGACAACATGCTCCTTCCTATGGCCTTTATGGTCTTCGACACCGACTGGGATGGTACCCAGACTACACCGGAACTGTTTGCGGCTCATTCCGGTCATAAGTTCGCCGCCTCTATGGCAGCTTACTTCGGGCCTAATGACGATTGGCTGATTTCTCCCGAATTGAATGGTGAGGCCCAGACCGTTACATTCTATGCTAAGTCATTTATGAACTCTTACCGCGAAGCGATAGAGTTCCTTTATTCAATGGATGGAAAGGAGACCGCAGACTTTGTGCGCTTAGGAAGAGACACAGCCGTGCCGGCCGCATGGACTAAGTATTCATACGATCTTCCCGAAGGAGCGAAATATTTCGCTATCCGTTGTGTGAGCGATGATCAGTTCATGTTGATGGTAGATGATATTTCATATAGTCCGGTCGGATCCCATGGCGCACCGCTTACGGTTCTCGGTTATAATGTCTACCGTAATGGCTCCAAGGTCGCTTATTGCGAGGAGGAGAATTATGTAGACAGCGATGTGGTAAAAGGAGATTACAACTATGCTGTAACCGCAGTTTATGACAAAGGAGAATCCCAGCCCTCGAATCTGATCAACATCCGTTACGAAGGAGCGGGGGTAGGTTCCCTGACGAACCAAGCTACTTCAGTTGAGGCGCGCAACGGTTATCTGTTGATTGCAGCTCCGGCGGGCACAGCGGTAAAAGTCTGGACCGTCTCCGGTTTGATGGTAACATCCGCTATTATGCAGGATAACACCCTTACCATACCAACCGAAACTCCCGGCCTGTACATAGTCAAGACCGGCAGCAAGACCCACAAAGTCTTGTCAAAATAAAGCACATTCTAAAACAATAAACTACCGCGAGGGCGTGACTGGGAAGTGGCGCGCCCTCGCGCCGTCTGCGAGATGATTGTAAAGTGTAGGTGGATGCCGATGGGGTATTGCTTGAATCTTTTCGGAACTTATTGGGCGCGTGATACGAGCTGGATAGACCGCTATGTCATTAATCATGAAAAGATTCATAATGCGCAACAACGAGAATTGCTGTTTATTCCGTTCTATGTTCTTTATATATTGGAATGGCTGATAAGGCTTATCCAATACCGTAATTCCAAGGAGGCGTATTATAACATATCCTTTGAAAGAGAGGCTTACAAGTATGGCAAGGATCTTGATTACCTCAAAAGACGCCGTCACTACTCCTGGTTGCGTTT